>JAFOJB010000122.1 GCA_017420455.1 Blautia sp. | reverse complement strand
GAAGGGGAGATCGCCGATGATCTTTACCTTTTTGTCGGCAGCATAGGCGTGGAGACTGTTCCACTGGGTATCGAAGCAAAACTGCTGGAAGCAGTAGAAACCGATTTCGTCTGCCAGCCTTTTCTGTGCTTCCTTTAAGGCAGCAGCCTCCCGGGTACGGTAAGGCGTCTCCCAGTCCAGCCAGTTTTTCCCGCCCTGGTCATCCTTGATGGCCATATAAAGTGCATAATCCTCCAGCCAGAAGCTCTCTTTTTTCAGAAACGCCAGATATTCCGGCTCTTCATCCAGCTTCTTTTCCAGAAATGCCTCGTAGGCTTTTCGAAGAAGGGGGAAACGGTTCTGATACAAGGCACCGTAATCCACTCGTTCCGGGTTTTCTCCAAAGGAAACCTGATCGCAGTCCTCCTGCTTCAGAAGACCATCCTCCACCAGTGTCTCCAGGCAGATAAAGTAGGGATTTCCGGCAAAGGCGGAAAAGGGCTGATAAGGAGAATCTCCAAAGCCCGTGGGGCCAACCGGAAGGATCTGCCAGCAGCGTTGCCCGGATTTTTCCAGAAAATCAACAAATTCAAAGGCTTCCTTTGATACACAGCCGATGCCATAGCGGGACGGCAGTGAAGAGACAGGAAAAAGAATACCACTTTCTCTCATAATAACCTCCATTTCTTTACAAGTCTGCCCCTGGGCAGGACAGACCTTATGTATTGTACCTTTATCCTGCAGATTAATCAATACCAAGTTTATGGTTCACCGTCTTTGGCGGCACATCCCCTGCAAGTCAGGAAAACGGCAGACGCCCGGAACACAGCAGACAAGGGGCAGACAAAAGAACCGTACCCTTGTCTGCCTGACCAGTACGAAACTTTCTTATCCTTTTTTATGCAAAAGATTTGACATAATCCGGAGCGTTTACTAAAATAGGGGAAGAAAGAGGGATCCGGAAAGGTATTGTATAAAGAAGAAAAGAACACTGTTAACAGAAAGGAAAAACAAAGATGACTATTGCAGAGAAAATCAAAGAAGTCCGTACCAAAGCAGGCATGTCCCAGAAGAAGTTCGCAGATGCACTCGCGGTCTCTCAGTCCAGGATCGCCAGATATGAAACCTCGAAGGGAGAACCCGGGGAAGAGCTTATTCAGAAGATCTGCGAAACCTTTGATGTGACCAGGGAATGGCTTCTTGGCATTGCCGCACTGGAGCCTGTGAAAAAGGCGGCAGAAACAGTGAAGACGGAAGAGCCGGCCGCAGAAGTTCCGGAGGAGAGTGCAGTGCAGGAGGAAGCAGAGGAGAAGACGGCAGCGGAAGCTTCAGAAGAAAATGCGGTACAGGAAGCGGCAGAAGAAACGGCGGCAGATGCAGCGGCAGAAAATGCGGCGGAAGAAGCAGAAGCGCCAGCAGCGGCCGAAGAGAAGGCAGCAGATCCGGTCATTGTTGTGCAGTCCGTCATGGGAGGAGAGATTACTGTCGGGGAACTCCTGAACAGAATAGCTGCTGTAGTGAGAAATGCAGAAAAAATCTATGTCAAGCCTGAGGAAAACAAGGCATATTGGGTAAAAGGAGAGGCCAGCGGATTTATTGAGCTGTGGTAAGGATGTAATGCCTTATGCACAACACAAGGGAGGATATTGGTATGAAAAATAAGAGGTTTTCAGTAGCAATGCTGTTCGTACTGGCCGCGGCTTTGGGAGCGACAGGCTGCAGCTTTGGGAAAAACGAGCCCGAGGAACAGGTGATCATCCAGGAAACGCCCACACCCTCTGCGAAACCTGCGGCTTCTCCGACTCCCACGCCTACACCGGCACCGGACCTGACGCAGAGTGTCACATATACCTCTGCGGATAAATCTCTTTCTGTGGAGCTTCCCAATGTAACCTGGGCCAACCGGACTGATGAAAACGGTACGATCAGTTTCGAATCACCGGATGAAGGAAAGCTTCTGATCCTTCATGGGCAGGGCGATGACCTGAATTCCATGGTAATTCCTGACAACAAGGATCTGGCGCAGGCGATGGAGGGAGATCTGACAGCCGGAACGGACTATGAGATCCTGGGATACGCCAACCGCGATGAGGATACCGGAAGAGCGATCACCTATACCGTACGTTACCTGAATACACAGGCAAGTGAAGGGGTTATCTACAAGCTCTACCGGATGTTTACGAATGACTCAGAGTACTACAATGTGGAAGCGACAGTGAAGAATGAAGAAGCCCTGGACAGGGTAACGAATGCGGTGAACAGCATCCGCATCCTCTCAGACTCTTCCCTGAAGAGTATCGTAGCATCCACCAACGAAATGTTTATCAGCGCAGTCAGCTCCGGAAATGTCTCTGATGCCATCGCCATCAACGATTCCGGAGTCGCGGAAGCCAGCAGGGATTTCTTCACCCAGGAACAGATCGACGACAGGAACCAGACCCGCACGATCTATCGGAATTCGGACGGAAAGGCTCTGGTCATCTATGTGAATTCAGAGGGACTGTGGTCAGATGGAGCCGGCAATACCTATCATTTTGAGAATAACGAGGATGTATATGATCAGAATGATGTGGATTACTACTACCACGGCGAGTCAGCCAGCGTCTATTTCATGTCTCCGGAGGATGAAGAGTAATCGAACACACAGGGACGGTCCTTTTGTGTGCATGCACACAGGGACGATCTTTTTGCAAAAGGGGCTGTGAACTTTTTCACAGCCCCTTTCGCCCGGTCTCTTACAGAAAGGAGGAGCTGTGTTGGACAGCAGTGAG
>JAFOJB010000121.1 GCA_017420455.1 Blautia sp. | reverse complement strand
TATACTCAAAAAAGCTGAATCCGGTCTGTACGGGTCCCACCGGTCCATAAATAAAATGGGCCTCACCAGTATGCTGAATGGAGGAATGAAAAATGGGCAGAAAAAACCTGATCGTCGGTCAGTCCGGCGGTCCTACCGCTGTAATCAACTGCAGCCTTTACGGCGTCGTCTCAGAAAGCCGCAGGCATAAAGATGAAATTGAACACATCTACGGAATGGTCAACGGGATCGAAGGCTTCCTTGCCGGAAATCTCCTGGATTTCGACGAAGTTCTTCCGGGAACAATGGCCGAGGGTCTGAAGATCACCCCCGCCGCGTACCTTGGCTCCTGCCGCTACAAGCTTCCGGACTCCCTGGAGGACCCGGTTTATCCGCAGCTTTTCAAGCGCTTTGAGGAGCTCAATATCGGCTACTTCTTCTATGTCGGCGGCAACGATTCCATGGATACCACCAGCAAGCTTTCCCGCTACGCCGCAAAGATCGGGAGCGATGTCAGGGTTCTTGGCCTTCCCAAGACCATCGACAACGACCTTGTCCTCACCGACCACACTCCCGGTTACGGCAGCGCCGCCAGATATGTAGCTGAAACTGTCCGCGAGATCGTCCTGGACGCCAGCGTATATCACAAAAACTCTGTCACCGTTCTGGAGATCATGGGCCGCCATGCAGGCTGGCTCACCGCCGCCAGCGCCCTGGCAAGGAAATTCGAGGGAGACAACCCGGTACTGATCTATCTCCCGGAGACAGATTTCGACCCGGAGGATTTCATCGCCAAAGTCCAGGAATGCCAGAAGAAGAACCCCACCGTGGTGGTCTGCGTATCTGAAGGTATCCATGATAAAGACGGGAAATTCATCTGTGAATACGGAACCACCGTAGGCACGGATTCCTTCGGTCACAAGATGCTGGAGAAATGCAGCGACCAGCTGGTAAAAATGATCCGTGAGCGTCTCGGGATCAAGGCCCGCGCCGTCGAGTTCAACGTAAGCCAGCGCTGCAGCGCTGCCATGATGTCCGGCGCCGACCAGAAAGACACTGTCCGTTCCGGTATCTTCGGCGTACGATCCATTCTTCAGGGCGAGACCGGGAAGATGGTCTCCTTTGTCCGCAAGGAAACGGCCGACGGAAGCTGCTACATGGACTGCGCCCTTGAGGATGTAAACCTCATCTGCAATCAGGAAAAGGCAGTCCCCAGGGAATGGATCAACGCAGACGGGACCGATGTAGGACCCGAGTTTATCCGGTACGCAGCCCCTCTGATCCAGGGTATCGTAGAAATCCCCCAGGGAGACGACGGCCTTCCCGCATTTGTGTATCGTAAATAATTATCCTATGCTTCAGGCAGCGCCTCATGCAGCCGTCTGAAGCCGTCCGCAGAAAACGCCTGACGCTCTGCAAATACAGAGTCTGGATGTTCTGCAAATGCAAAAAGCCCTGGCGTTCCGGGCATCACCATCTGTGATGTGCCGGAACGCCAGGGCTTTTTCAGTCAGGATTGATCCAGAAATATCAGCACACGACTGATCCGGGAGGCAGGACCAGCGCGGCCCGGGTGGATTCAGGCGCCCTCAGAAAACACTGATCAAAGCATTTCCCTGCTCTCTCCTCTCCTGAGAAAAACCAGAAGGAGGCCTCCTGCCAGGAATGTGAAGATGGCGATAAACTGGGACGTGGAAAAAAAACCGACGCTCCCTCTCTCCAGATCTCCTCTGAAAAATTCCAGAATGAAACGGCCTGCGCTGTAGAACAGCAGATAGGCGGCTCCCACCACTCCGTCCCTGTTCTTTTTCCGGGCAATAGAAAGGAGAAGAAAGAAATGGAGAAAATCCAGTATACTGGAAAAAATCTGCGTAGGGACAAGGGGAACTCCGGAGGGGGCAAATTCAGAATCATGAAAGACGACAGCCAGGGGACCTTCCGTCTCCCGTCCATAGCAGCACCCCGCCAGAAAGCAGCCCAGCCTGCCAAAGCCCTGCCCCAGCGCCACTGACGGCAAGGCCAGATCCAGCATTTTCAGGAAAGAAAGCTTCTGCCTTCTGCAGTAGAGCGCTGCTCCCACAATTCCGCCGATAATCCCCCCATAGATCACAAAGCCATCTGAAAAATGGATAATGCAGGAAACAGGATCCTGAAGGAAATACTCCCACTCCGTGAGAAAAAACAGAAGCTTTGCACAAACAAAGCCAAAGACCAGGCACCACATCACCAGGCCAAAAGCCTGCTCCACATCCACACCGATCTTCCTGGCGCGTACCGTTGTACAGAAATACCCTGCCAGGACTCCCACAGCCAGCATGAACCCATATCCATAAACGGAAAAAGGGCCGATGGTAAACAATACACTTCTCATAAAAATCTCCTGAAATAAGAAAGCAGCTCCCCGTTCAGCTCATCGCCCGCGTCCCGGGAGACCGGCGCGTTCGCGTCATTTTCTCCGCAGATATCCACTCCGGCCAGGGAAATCCCCAGAACCGAAGCCATGGCAAGGATCTCCTCCAGTATGGAAAACAGCTGCTCCTTTCCCATGGTTCCCTGTCCCCAGTTTGTCTGAAGCACCTGTTCTGAAAGAAGATCCTTATCAAGAGAGAGATAGAGGGGGAGTCCGGGCTGCAGCTCTTTTTCCAGAAAACAGTGCAGCTTCCGTTTCCAGTTTTCCGTCTCAAGATCCTCCATGCCAAAAAGGGAAGCCTTCTCTCTTGCTGCTTCCGGCAGCGCCAGGAAGTCCTCCGACGGCGGCCCAATGAGGAGAACAGACTGAAGAAGGGAAAGCTCTTCAGCGGAGGAAGCCACCCACCCGCCACAGGAAAGCAGCCCCCCGAAAACAGGAGGCTGCATATCTGTATGATGGTCCAGAACCGCCAGCTGGAAAGGATTTTCCGCTTTTTCCATCCAAAGGCGGCTCATATAATGATAATTCCCGGAATCCAGGAAATGAATGTCCCGAACCGGAAGCGGACTGATCTGTTTACGAAGAAAAGCGGCCGCCTCCCCGTCACAGTAGCAGCTGCACCCGGAAAGATTTCTGAGGTTCAGAATAAAAATGTTTTCCTCTTTTCCATTCCTCTTCTCTTTCCAGAACTCCTGCTCTTCATAGACTCCGGAAAAATCCATCAGCACCATGCTTTATCAGTCCTTCCACTCACTGATCGGACGATTTTCCGGATCCGGAACGTCCATGGGAGGAACATCGGTCATGTCCTCTGCCATATCCAGGGGCTCCCCGGCATCCTGAAACGCTCCCTGTTCCTCTGTACTTCCTGTAAAGGCAGAAGTCATTTCTCCCTGGTTGAAGGCACTCTCCCCTGCCGGTTCCTCAAAGCCTCCGAAGCTGCGGCTCTCCACCACATTTCTGGCAATTCTGGACTGCGGCGGGTTTTTCAGGACTCTGCTGACATACATAAGAGAACCCAGATCGCAGGCACCGTTGACCAGATATACGATACCCGTAAACAGAAGCATCTTTCCCATCTTCTGAAAGGGATTGACCATAACGGCAATACCCAGAATCGCAAGGACCAGACTTACCACGAGGATCACTTTCCAGCACTCATACCCGTCCTCTTTCAGCCGGATGCTTTTCTTGATGAGCCAGGAGGAATCCACAACCACCAGCGCGCCAAGAAGGATCGGAAGAAGATTCACAACAATATCCGGATTGGTAAACAGAAAGCCGCCGATCACCATGGCCAGTACGCCGGAAAGCATATCCACCACTGTAGCAGATTCCTTCTCAATGATATAGGAAATTGTGTGATAGGCGCCGGCCCCCAGCAGCAGGATACCAAAAATGACTCTGCAGATGATATTGCCCGTCTGTGCCGGCGCAAAAATCAGACAGAGGCCGACGACTAGATAAAAAATCGAACTTGTTACCTGGCTTTTCAATACTTTTGTCAATTTCTGTCCCATATAAACCTCCTCCGTTGTCTGACTGAACAGTGTTTCTGTAGACAGTATACGCTTTTTCCTGAGATTCGTCCATAAAAAACCAAAAAAATGTTGATGGTTTACACTTGCAGTTTTATGTACGCCACCGTATAATGACAGAAGAGTATTATCCGGTGTCCCCTCCCTGTGCGGACCGCATGGCAGGAGGGGAATTCCTTGTGCAGCTTATGTCAGGCAGAATTTCTGCGCTGCAGACTGCTTGCTTATTTACTTATTTACTTACTTATTTACTTATCGAAAGAAGGTTCCTTATACAAATGAAAAGATCACCTTTATCTTCTCTCGGCCCCCTGCTGCTGATCCCGGCCATTGCCATCACAGCCGCCGGAATCCTCTTGTTTTCTCTTCGGAAGTCCTCTGCGGACGATATCCTGGTACAGGAAACCGTCGCCCGGCTTAAGGCCATGGAGGAAGCAGACGTCAACGCAGCAGGCTACGCCGCCCTGAGCGCTTCCGGGGAAGAGGAAGAAACCGAAGCCGCGGATACTTCCTCTGAAAACCGTTCTTCCCGCTCTGCAGAAGAAATCCAGCAGGCCATCCTGAACGGAGAGCTTCTGGACAATGTAACCATCCGCCAGGTCTTTCAGGATACCGCCATTCTTGGAGATTCCATTACAGAATCCATCTGGGAATACGGATATCTGGACCAGGATGTCGTCATCAGCCAGCGGGGACTCTCCGTAGTCAATGCCGACGACCAGATCGCCACCGCGATCTCCATGAATCCCTCCGTAATCTTTATGTCCTTTGGAAGCAACGACCTGGAATCCTATATTTCCAATATCGGCCCCTTTATCGAAGCTTACCGGACACAGGTGAACAAGCTGCAGGAAGCCCTTCCCGGCGTCCCGATCTACATCAACCTGATCCTGCCCCTTACAGACTGGGCTATCGAAGCTACGCCGGCCCTCTCTTACTATTCAGATTACAATGAGGCTTTGAAAACCATGTGCCAGGAGGAAGGTCTCACCTGGCTCGATGAAACCTTTATCGTGGAAAACGATCCATCTCTTTACGAGCCGGACGGCCAGCATGTGATCCAGAACTATTATCCTCAGTGGCTGACCTACATGGCGGAAATGGCAGGGATTGCATGAGAGAAAACATCATCCGGAGAATAGGGAATTCGCTGAACGCTGTTCCCGGAATCATTACAAGGAATCCCGACGACCCGGGCTTCACACGAAACGGCGTCATTAAAACCCTTATGATTGTTTTTCTGATCCTCTACCTGGGGGCTCTGTACAGCGCCAACAACGCGGCGGATGTTTCCATGGTGCGGGTCGAATCCTCCATGACGAGCCGTACAAATGTAGGTTCCCTTCTGAAAAGAGGACGCGCCGACCTGAAAAGATACTATTCCATTGACGATGAAGCTGCAGACGGTTATGTTTTTTACAAGGCCATATCGCCCATGTCTGTCAACGAACTTCTGATCATCAAAGCCCGTGACGCGGCACAGGCAGAGCAGTTCCTTGCCAGCGTGCAGGCGCACCTTGAAAGCCAGAAAACCATATTCGGGGGCTACGGCACGGACCAGATGGCGCTGCTTTCCAGATCCTTTACAGGCAGCAAAGGCAAATATGTCTATTATATCTGTGGTCCGGACGCCGATACCTGGAGAGATGTTTTCATGTCACTAATCTGAGGATGGGAGTAACACTATGGTATTCAGCAGTATCACTTTTATATTCTGTTTTCTGCCGGTTTTCCTTCTTTTGTACTACCTGATACCCAACAGACGGGTCAAAGACATCATTCTGGTGGTGGGAAGCCTGTTCTTCTATGCCTGGGGAGAGCCTGTCTATGTGATCCTCATGCTGTTTTCCATGGGCTTCAACTACTTTATGGCCCTGGATATCTGGGAAAACCCGGATGACCGGAAACGAAAAGCCAGCATGATCTTCACTGTAGTGATCAATCTTCTGATCCTTGGTTTTTTCAAATACTACGGTTTCCTCCTGGATTCCGTCGCGGCCCTGATCCGTACGCCGATCGCCCATCCGGTGCTTTCGCTTCCGATCGGAATTTCCTTCTATACCTTTAAGAATCTCTCCTACCTTCTGGATGTCTACAACCAGAAGGTGGATGCGCAGCCGGATCTGCTGACCTTCGCGGTATACAGCACCATGTTCCCCCATATGTCTGCCGGTCCCATCGTCCGTTACGCGGATATCGAAGAGCAGCTCTATCAGCGGACAATAAGCTTCCCGAAGCTGGGGCTTGGTATGGAAATGTTCATCAAAGGACTGGCTAAGAAGGTCATCCTCGCGGACAACCTGGCCCTGATCTTTTCCGAGATCACTCAGACGGACGGAAAGATCGCGGTGGTCACAGCCTGGATCGGGATTTTCGCCTACACTCTGGAAATCTATCTGGATTTCTCCGGCTATTCCGATATGGCCATCGGTCTTGGGAAAATGCTGGGCTTCGATTTTAAAAAGAACTTCGATTATCCCTATATTTCCACCAGTGTCACAGAATTCTGGAGACGCTGGCATATTTCTCTGGGCAGCTGGTTCAGGGATTATGTCTACATCCCGCTCGGCGGAAACCGGGTCTCCACAGGGAAGCATATCCGGAATATCCTGATCGTGTGGGCCCTTACCGGACTCTGGCATGGCGCCAGCTGGAATTTCGTACTGTGGGGAGTATACTATGGAATTCTGCTTCTTCTGGAGAAATTCATTCTGGCATCTTTCCTGGAAAACCTTCCCGGATTTGTCCGGAACCTTCTTACCATGCTTGCTGTGATGATCGGCTGGGTATTCTTCAGTATTCCCAGCTTCTCCGCCATTTTCCGATATCTGGGTTCCATGTTCGGCATCGGCGCTTCCGCCTTTTTAAACGGAGCGTCCCTCTACTACCTTCGCACCGGTATCGTGCTCTTTATTGTGGGAACCATCGTCACCCGGCCGAATCCCCAGATCCGGTTCAAACGGCTTATGCGGACGAAACCGCGTGCTGCCGTCGTACTGGACATCCTGCTGTTTGCGGCTGCTGTCGCATATCTGGTGGCAAATTCTTATACCCCGTTTTTGTACCAGCAGTTCTGATGCTCCGGACTGGCTGTATAATGACTCTCTGAAGAAGGTGTACATATGAACAAACGTAACTACCGGAGATTTTTCAACTCCCTGGGCAGGATTCTGTTTTTCGCTCTGCCCGCCATACTCCTGATCAATATCATCCTCCCGGACAGGAGCTTTTCTGAAAAGGAAAACAGGGTACTGTCCTCCTTTCCCGCATTAAGTGTAAGCGCTCTTTCCTCCGGACGGGCTGCTTCCCAGATGGATAATTACGTAAATGATCAGTTTTTTCTGAGGGATTTCTGGGTCACCATGAAGGCCAATGTGGACAGGCTCATGGGAAAAGTAAAGCTGAACGGCGTTTACCTGGGCAAATCCGGCTACCTGATGGAAAGCTTCACCGTACCCTCCGATAAATTCATGGAAGGAATCAGCAATGCTCTTACCAGTTTTGCCGCAGCCCATCCGGATCTTACGCAGTATATGCTGCTTGCCCCTACCTCTGTCAATATTCTCCGCAGCCATCTTCCTGCCGCAGCCCAGGAGGCAGACCAGAATCTGTATATTGACGCCATCAAAAACACCGTCGAGAGCGCCGGGATGTCCTTTATCGATGTGCGGGACACCTTCTACAACCACATCGATGAACCTCTGTATTATAAGACCGACCATCACTGGACCACACAGGGCGCCTATTACGCATATCTTGCTTCCGCAGCAACCATGCACCTGGAGACTACCCTGGTGACCTATGAAAAGCTTCCGGCTTCCAAGTCCTTCCAGGGAACCCTGTCCGCCAAAAGCGGCTTCCGTTCCAATGCGATCGAGGAACTGGATGTATTCCTTCCCAAGGCAAACACAGGTTATCATTCCATCGTGAATTATGTGGATGAACGGGAAAAGGTGGCAAGCTTCTACGCCTCGGAAAAACTATCCACCCGCGATAAGTACGGAATGTTCCTGAACGG
>JAFOJB010000120.1 GCA_017420455.1 Blautia sp. | reverse complement strand
GAAAGGCTTCCACGGTTTCCTGCACCGTATGTCTCCTGCCGATGATATCCAGGGTTTTCTGGTTCATGGTCTGGGGATTCACGGAAATTCTGGTGACAGGGTGCTCTTTCATGGCTTCCAGCTTTTCCCTGGTGATGCTGTCCGGCCTGCCGGCTTCTACCGTATATTCGAGTACATCCTTCAGGGGAAAATTCTCCTCGATGGCAGAAAGAAGCCGATGCAGCTGATCCGGAGAAAGAGTTGTCGGCGTACCGCCCCCGATATAAATGGTCTGGAGCCTTCGTCCGTTTTTCTCCATGATCTCTGCCGTCTCCCGGATTTCCAGGAAGAGAGCCTGCAGATAATCTTCTACCCTGCTTTCCCACATTTTCAGCGGATAGGAGCTGAAGGAACAGTACAGGCAGATGCTGGGGCAGAAAGGGATTCCGATATAAAGGCTGTAGCCGGCCTGATAGTCGATCTTCTTCAGGATCTCCTTCTCACGGTTGGCGATGGCAATGGCCAGCGCTGTCTTCTCACGGCTTACAAAATACCGGTTTCTGAGGACATCGGCGATGTCTGTGTTTTTCATCCCCTCCTCCAGCATGCCCATGGCAAGCTTTGCAGGACGGATCCCGGTGAGATTTCCCCAGGGAAGCTCCTTTCCTGTCAGCTTTCGAAGGAGCTCGTACAGCATATATTTCAGAACATCCTTGTTTTTCTTCCGCAGACGATGCGGCATTTTCCCGGGCCTGTCCGGGAGAGGCTGCTGCACAGAGGCTGTCTCCTCGTTCCGGTCCGGTTCTTCCAGGCTGACGGACTGTTCTTCCTGCTTCCCTGCGGTCTCTGTCTTTTGCCCCTGCTGCTCATTGGTTCCCAGGCTGACGGACGTTTTTTCCTGCCTGCCTGCTGTTTCCGGCACACCCCGGGACCTCCCTGCAGGTTTCACGGCAGACTCGGCGTCCGATTGTTTCGACGGGCAAGAAATAAGGGCATCCGCTTCTTTTTCCCCGGACTGCCCTTTGTTTTCTGAGGTTGGGATATCCTGCGGCAGTACTGCCACAGGAACGCTTCTTACGCCCTTTTCCTGCCCCGTATCATAACGGAGAACAAATGCGTCATTTTCCCTTTGTACTTCCAGATATAAAAGCCAGGGTTCCATTTCCGCACCGTTTTTTTCGTACAGAGAGATGATCTGAGTCCCGGGATAAAAGGCCCGGACCAGCTCATAGACATCATGCTCGAAATCTCTGTCCTCGAACAGAATACAGATCTTACACAAATGGATTATACCTCTTTTCGTATCCTATGGTCGTTTCGCTTTCGTGTCCGGGGTAAACCTTTGTTTCCTCAGGAAGTTCGCGAAGAAGCCTGTGAAGGCTGTTTATGATGTCCGACGTACTTCCGCCCGGGAAATCAGTCCGGCCTACGGAACCGCAGAAAAGGGTATCTCCGCTCAGCAGAATGTCCTCTTCCTTCAGGTAATAGCAGCAGCTCCCTCTGGTATGCCCGGGCGTATGATAAACGATAAAAGTAAAACCCGCCACCTCAATCTCCTGTCCCTCTTCCAGAAGGACATCCGCTTTGATGGAACAAGGCCGGTAGTTAATGGACATATTCAGGGACGCGTCAAGCAGCATCTCTTCTTCCATCCGATGTGCATAGACCGGTATATGG
>JAFOJB010000119.1 GCA_017420455.1 Blautia sp. | reverse complement strand
TGCCGTCCCTGGAAAACAGATGCTACAGATCCGGAGGAACGCTGTTATAATATAATCTATAATAGTGTTCCCCTGAGCCTTCTGGAGGAAAGCAGGGCTGTAAAAAGCCTTTCGCCTGCAAGAGTCCGGCTTTCCTTTACCCTGGAAGAGCCGAAGGAGGCCAGGAGGATCCTGCGTGCTTTTTCCCGGGTTTATATGGAAGAAATGCCTCCGGAAAAAGAAGAAGCCAGAGCCCTCTTCCCGGAAGGCTCCTTCACGAAAGGCCATTTCAAGAGAGGAGTTGAATAGCCGATATGACAAACGTGATCGTGGAGCTGTCGAAATATGTGATCCTTACCCTGATGCTGGTTTACACCTTCTATTGCTTTTTTCTGGTGCGGCGGCAGAATGCGCAGGACAACGACGGCCCTCTTACGAAACAGATCCTTCTGATCTTCTTTATGGAATCCGTTGCTTTTGCCGTTCTGTTTCTGAAGGGACGCCAGCCGGAGGTGATCCTGTTTTACGCCGAAGTGATGGGATATTTTGCCGCAGTGCAGATTCTCTACCGGTTCCTTTATCCAAAGGCGTCCTTTCTTCTGGTCAATAACATGTGCATGCTCATGGGCATCGGGTTCCTCATGCTGGAACGGCTGGATAAGGCATCTGCCCAGAAACAGCTTCTGATCGCCGCCGGGGCAAGCCTGGTGTGCCTGGTCGTTCCGGTGCTCATCCGGAAGATGCGGTTTTTGAACCGGCTCACGTACTTTTACGCAGCCATAGGTATTGTTCTCCTGGGAGCCGTGCTGGCTGTCGGAAATACCGTATATGGAGCAAAGCTCTCCATCATGGGCGTCCAGCCTTCAGAGGTGGTCAAGATCACCTTCGTGTTTTTCATGGCGGCCTGCCTGTACAGAAAGATCAGCGTCAGAAAAGTGATCATCGCGACCATCGCGGCAGGCCTCCATGTGATCATCCTGGTTCTGTCCAGAGACCTTGGAAGTGCTCTGATCTTTTTTGTCACCTACCTGATCATGATTTATGTCGCCGCCAGAAAGCCCATCCTTCTTGTCGCCGGACTGCTTGGCGGAAGCGTTGCCTCCGCCGGGGCATATTTCCTTTTCGGCCATGTCCGGCAGAGAGTCACCGCCTGGAAGGATCCCATGGCCGTCTATGAAAACGAAGGCTACCAGATCGTACAGTCCCTGTTTGCCATCGGGACCGGAGGGTGGTTCGGCATGGGCCTGTGCCAGGGTTCTCCGGAGAAGATCCCGGTCGTCAAGAGCGACTTTATTTTCAGCGCCATCTGTGAAGAGCTGGGAGGGATTTTCGGGATCTGCCTGATCCTGGTCTGTATGAACTTTTTCCTGATGATCCTGAATATTTCACTCCGGATCAAAAACCCCTTCTTCAAGCTGATCGCCCTTGGCCTCGGAACAGAATACGCCATCCAGGTGATCCTGACCGTGGGCGGCGTTACCAAGTTTATTCCCCTTACAGGCGTTACGCTTCCTCTGGTCAGTTATGGAGGAACCTCTGTGGTGAGCACCATCGTGATGCTCTCGATCGTTCAGGGGCTGTATATTCTGAGGGAGGATGAAGATGAAGAAATTGAGAAAATTCGAAGAAGAGCCTATTTTAAAGAAAGAGGCTTTTGAAGAAGAGCAGAAACCGGTCAGGAAGAAACGGAAAATCAACCGGGAATACGCCATGGTATCCGCCTTTTTTATCGTGATGTTTCTCGGACTTATCGCATATCTGATCTATTTTCAGGTGGAGATCAGCGAGGATTTTATCAACAGCCCCTATAATACCAGGCAGGATACCTTTTCCGACCGGGTGGTGCGTGGAAGGATCGTCTCCAGCGACGACGAAACCCTTGCATACACGGAAGTCTACGAGGATGGCTCCGAGGAAAGAGTCTATCCCTGCAGCAATGTTTTTGCCCATGTGGTGGGATACGATTCCAACGGGAAAAGCGGACTGGAGGCGGAGGCGAATTATACGCTCCTTACCTCTCACACCTTTTTCCTGGACCAGATGAAAAATGAATTCAAGGGGATCAAAAACACCGGAGATACGGTGGTCACCAGCCTGAACGCCTCGATGCAGAGAATGGCTTACAATCTGCTGGGAGAAAGAAGAGGAGCCATCATTGCCATAGAGCCGAAGACAGGCAGGATCATCTGTGAGGTCAGCAAGCCGGATTTTGACCCGAATTACATTTCGTACAATTATTCTTATATCATTCAGGATGAAAATGACTCCAGCCTCCTGAACAGGGCCACCAACGGCGCCTATCCCCCGGGATCCACCTTCAAGATCGTGGATGTGCTGGATTATTACCGGCATAAAGGCACGCTGGACGGATACCAGTACATCTGCGAGGGAACCATCACCCAGGGAGGACATATGCTTTCCTGTTATAACGGTACGGTCCATGGACAGGAAAATCTGTATGAAGCCTTTGCAAGCTCCTGCAACTGTGCCTTTGCCCGGATCGGCCTGCAGCTGGGGGCTCCTTCGCTGATAAAAACCGCGGAGGATCTCCTGTTTAACAGGAGCCTTCCCTTTACAACCTACCGTACCAGCACCTTTCCGCTTCGGAAGGATTCTCCCGTCGCCGTGGTGATGCAGACGGCCATCGGCCAGGGGGATACCCTGGTGTCCCCGGCCCACCTGGCGCTCATCACCTGCGCCGTCGCCAACAACGGACTGGTCATGAAGCCTTCCCTGATCGATGAGGTGCGAAGCGTGGATGGCGAGGTGGTGAAAACTTATCAGCCTGTCCCCTGGAAGCAGATCATCACTGC
>JAFOJB010000118.1 GCA_017420455.1 Blautia sp. | reverse complement strand
TTCTGCACCGGAAGGTGAAGCTCTCTCACCCGTCAGCTATAGAGATCCCCCTGTGTTCTACAGTCCCCGGACGGTGAGACCGTGAACTGTAACTAAACAATTCCGTTCATTTTCTGGTACAGATCTTTCGCGTAGGTATCGGTCATGCCGCTGATAAAGTCGGTAACGAGAAGAAGGCGCAGATAGAGCCGCTCTTCCTGTGTGGCAGCCCGCTCTGCCTGAATATGGTAAACCTGCCGGTAGTTTTCCGAGATCATGCGCAGAAGCTTCTGGTTCATCATGGAGAGGGGTATCTGTGTATCATAATCGATCACAGCCTTCACAAAACGGTCCAGGAGATAATCCAGGATGGTTCCCGCGGAAACCTCCATGGAAAGGATCTGTCTGGAGAGGAAGGCGTAACGCATGGCGATATCTCCCAGGGCATCCATCACCCACTGGGCGCTGGTGGCGTAGAACAGATCCTTTTTATACGTCCCCTCCATGATCCGGGAATAGTTGGAGATAAATCCGTCCGTAGCCGCGAAGATCAGAGAACTCTGGAGCCGGACCAGGAAATTCTGGACGGCATACAGCCTTTTATTCACTGCGCCGCGGTTTACGGCATTCTCGTACTGATGATCCAGCATGGCTACAGGATCCAGAGAAGGACTTGCTTTGGCGCCGGCAGCTTCTTTTGCGAGGACCAGCTCTTCCCGAAGCTTTTCGTAGGAAATAAAGCCTTTCTTGAAGGCGTCCTCGATATCCGCGGTCTTGTATGCGATATCATCCGCAGCCTCCAGGATAAAGGTGAGAGGATGTCTTACATTCTCGGTGCCAAGAGCCTTTGAGATCTGCCGGTACAGAGGTTCTTCCGCATAGAAATACCCCATCTTCGTATGGCTGATATCCTCGCTGAGGCTGTCCATCTCCTCCGAAGAGACCGGATATTTGATGATGGTATCCAGAAGCGGAAAGGTCAGATTCATTCCGTTTTCATTCACCAGGAAATGAAGCCGGGACACCTGCCTGAGAGCCTGCGCGTTTCCTTCAAAATGGAAGAGATCCTGGCGCATCCTGCCGGAAAGCACCTCCGACACTGGCTTTCCCTGGAAAATCAGCCGGGGAAGCTTTCTCTGGAACCAGTCCCGGATGGCTTCCTCGCCGAAATGTCCGAAGGGAGGATTGCCGATATCGTGGATCAGGCCGGCACACTGGAGAATATCGCAGATATCCGATTTATGCTGCCAGGTGAATTCTTCGTCCAGCCGGTTCGACAGGATGGTCCGGGCGATATTCTGCCCCAGAGATTTCGCGAAGGAGGATACCTCCAGGGAATGAGTGAGCCTGGTCCTGATAAAATCACTCTTATCCAGGGCGAAGACCTGCGTCTTGTCCTGCAGCCTCCGGAAGGAAGAGCTGCCGATGATCCGGTGGTAATCCTTTTCGAATTCACTCCGAAGATCCGCTCCTGTCCCGGAAGATTTCTGGTATACCCCGACTCTTTCGCTAAGCAGCAGCCTTTCCCAATGCATCCTCAATTCCGGATCCCCAGGGCGTTCAGTACAGCTGCCGGCATGTCCGGCGCATCTACCACCTGGTCATGCAGTACCGGTGATGTCCGGATTTCCTGTACTGCTGCAGGGACAGGGACTCCGGAAAGAGCCGAAAGCCGGTCGGCCAGGACAAAATCGTCCTCTTCAGACTTTTCCCCGGTAAGAGCTTCCACAACGCTTCTGTTGAATTTAAACGGACTTGCGGTGGAAGCGATCACCGTAAGGCGCCCGTCCTTTGTCTCTTCCCTGTATTTTTCCAGTACGCCTGCAGCTACGGCGGTATGAGGATCGATCACATACGCATTTTCCCGGAACACATCGTGAATGGTCTTCCTGGTTTCTTCCTCGCTGCAGAAATTCCCGTAGAAGTCGGAGAGTCCTTCCCGCATATGCTCCGTGATGGTATACTCCCCTCCGGTGGAAAGGGCTTTCATAAATTCGCGGCATTTGTCCGGATCGTTTCCGGCGATCCGGTAGATGAGCCGTTCCAGATTGCTGGAGATCAGAATATCCATGGAGGGAGAGCTGGTCAGCACAAAATCCCTTTTCCTGTCATATGTCCCTGTGGAGAAGAAGTCGAAGAGTACTTTGTTCTCATTGGAGGCGCAGATCAGCTTTTCTACCGGAAGGCCCATCTGCTTTGCATAGAAGGCTGCCAGGATATTCCCGAAATTCCCGGTGGGTACCGTGATATTGATCCTGTCTCCGGCCTTGATCTTCTTTTCTTTCACCAATGTCGCATAGGCGTACACATAGTATACGATCTGAGGCACCAGACGGCCGATATTGATGGAATTTGCGGAAGAAAACTGGAAGCCGGCTTCTGAGAGTCTGTTCTTCATCGCTTCATCGTTGAACATTTTCTTTACCGCGGTCTGGGCGTCGTCAAAGTTCCCGGTGATGCCGATTACAGTGGTATTCGCCCCCTTCTGGGTCACCATCTGCTTCTCCTGGATGGCGCTGACGCCGTATTTGGGATAGAAAACAATGATCCTGGTGCCTGGTACATCGGCAAAGCCGGCCAGAGCGGCCTTCCCTGTATCTCCGGAGGTGGCGGTAAGGATGACGATTTCATTCCTGATCCTGTTCTTCCTGGCCGCGCATGTCATCAGATAAGGCAGAATGGAGAGAGCCATATCCTTGAAGGCGATGGTTTTTCCATGGAAGAGCTCCAGATAAAACACATCCCCCTTTGTCTCCTTCAGAGGGGCGATGCTTCCGGTATCGAATTTCTCATCGTAGGCATTCCGGATACAGTCCCGAAGCTCTTCCTCGGTGTAATCGGTAAGGAAGAGGCGCATCACCTGATATGCCAGCTCCTGATAGGACATTTCCGCCATTTCCTGAAGGGAAACAGGGAGGGATGGGATGGATGTGGGGACAAACAGCCCGCCGTCATCCGAAAGCCCCTGAAGGATCGCCTGGGACGCCGTCACTGCCTTGCCTCTGCTTCTTGTACTTGTATAGGTAACTTCCATGATATGTCTCCTGCCTTTCTGTTTCATGACCAGGCGCCGGCGGCAAATGCTGTCATAACCATGAACTACAGTTCAACAGTCACCGGAGGCTTATAGTCAACGATCAGTCTTTTTTTGTCGTTGACTATAGCACGGAATTCACGGAGCGTCAAGGG
>JAFOJB010000011.1 GCA_017420455.1 Blautia sp. | reverse complement strand
TCTGAACGGCGCCGAGAATTATCTGAAAAGCGCGAGGGGCTGGGGCGTGATGGATCTGCTGGGAGGAAATTTCATTACCGGCATGTTCAAGCATTCCAGGATCAGCAGCGCAAGGAACGAACTGGAAATGGCCAGGAGCGATCTGCGTATCTTTCAGCAGGAGCTGACGGACATACGGGATCTGCCCGAGTTGTCCGTCGACATCGGTGAATTCCTTACCTTCGCGGACTTCTTCTTTGACGGCTTAATTGCGGATGTGATGGTGCAGGCAAAGATCAACAACGCCCTCAATAAGGTCCGGGAGGCGAAGAGGAGGACAGAAGGGATACTTTCCAACCTGGAGGCAGCCCGGATAAAGAGATAGAATCCTGAACAGCAATAATTATAATGAAAATAACCTGTATTCGATAGAAGAAATGATAAAAATCTGATATCATCTGAATGATAATAGTGGTGTTTGTGGTCACATTCAGAGCTTTAAAGGAATATCAGTCTTTTCTGCCTCACAGGGAAGATGGGAACACAGGAGGACGAAACAAAATGCTGCAGATCAGAAATCTTACGAAACGATTTGGCGAAAAGGTCGCTGTAAATGACCTGAGCCTGCACATCCTGCCAGGAGAAATATATGGATTTATCGGGCATAACGGAGCCGGAAAGACGACCACGTTAAGATCCATCGCCGGGATACAGCAGTTTGACAACGGGGAAATCCTGATCAATGGTACGTCGATCCGGAAAGATCCGCTCACCTGTAAAAAGGAGATGGCGTATATCCCGGATAATCCGGATCTGTATGAGTTTATGTCCGGAATCAAATATCTGAATTTCATCGCGGATATTTATAATGTGGATGCAAAGGACCGCGCAGACAGGATCCGGGATTACGCGGACCGGTTTGAACTGACAAAAGATCTGGCAGAGCCGGTTTCCGCATATTCACATGGAATGAAGCAGAAGCTGGCCATCATTTCCGCCTGGATCCATCAGCCCAGGCTGATCCTGATGGATGAGCCCTTTGTGGGGCTTGACCCGAAGGCGTCCCATCTGCTGAAGGAGATGATGCGGGAGCTCTGCGACAACGGCGGCGCGATCTTTTTCTCCACTCATGTTCTGGAGGTAGCGGAAAAGCTTTGCGATAAGGTCGCGATCATCAAGCAGGGCAACCTGATCCGTTTTGGAACGATGGAAGAGGTAAAAGGAGACGATTCTCTGGAGGAGGTATTCCTGGAACTGGAGGCGGAGTGATGGTCGGTATTCTGGTAAAAAAACAGCTCGCGGAAATATTTAAAGCGTACTTTTACAACACGAAGAAAAACAAAAGCCGTTCGAAAGCCGGCATCGCGGTGATGTTCGCTTTATTTGCCATTCTGATGGTCGGCGTTCTGGGCGGAATGTTTACCTATCTTTCCTTTTCTCTGTGCCGTCCGCTGGCACAGGCAGGAGTCGGCTGGCTCTATTTTGTGATCATGAGTCTTTTATCCATATTGCTGGGAGTATTTGGAAGTGTTTTTAATACGTATTCCGGCCTGTATCTGGCAAAAGACAACGATCTGCTTCTTTCCATGCCCATTCCCGTCCGGGCGATCCTGATCTCACGCCTTCTGGGAGTGTACCTTATGGGGCTTATGTACTCCGGGATCGTACTGCTCCCTGCGGTTATTGTCTATTGGATATTTGTGGAGGCATCGCTGCCGGCCATAGCAGGAGGACTTACTCTGATTCTTTGCATCTCCATCCTGGTTCTTGTGCTTTCCTGCATCCTTGGCTGGGTTGTGGCAAAGATCAGCGTAAGAATGAAAAACAGAAGCTTTACTACCGTGGCAGTTTCTCTGGTCTTTATAGGCCTGTACTATTTCTTCTATTTTAAAGCCCAGACACTGCTGCAGACACTGATCTCGAATGCTGCTGTCTATGGAGAAGAGATCCGTGGGGCCGCCTATGGACTGTATCTGTTTGGACGGATCGGTGAAGGATACTGGATGGGAATGCTCATCCTGATCCTTGTAATGCTGGCAGCCTTTGCCGCCACCTTCCTGGTGCTTTCCCGGACCTTCATCGATATTGTGACGGATACGGGCAAAACGGAGAGGAAGATCTATAAAGAGAAGACAGTAAAACAGAGATCCGTTTCTTCTGCACTGCTTGGGAAGGAATTTGCCCGTTTTACCTCAAGTGCCGGTTATATGCTGAACTGCGGGCTGGGTATCCTGATCCTGATGGCGGGAGGCGTGATGCTTCTGTGGAAAGGCGGCATGGTCTCTGAGGTTTTGTATCAGGTTTTCGGAGAAACCCGGGGGGCAATCCCGGTACTGGCGTGTGCTGCCCTTTGTATGATGGCTTCCATGAATGACATGGCTGCTCCGTCTGTTTCTCTGGAAGGGAAAAATCTGTGGATTGTGAATACACTTCCGGTAACGCCATGGCAGATTCTGAAGGCCAAACTGTCCATGCAGCTTTATCTGACAGTACCCCCTCTGCTGTTTTGCAGCATCTGCCTGATTCCCCTGCTTCAGGAGAAACCTGCCATAAAAGTACTGGTGGTCGTCCTGGCGCTGGCCTTTTCTGTATTTTCCGCGCTTTTCGGTATGTCGCTGGGAACAAAACGGGCTAATTTCAGCTGGACCTCGGAGATGACTCCGGTCAAGCAGAGCCTGGCGGTGTTTCTTACCATGATGAGCGGCTGGATATATGCTCTGGCACTGGGAGGAATCTATATGTTTGGGGGCTTCCAGCTGGGAGCAGTAACCTATTTTCTGATCTTCCTGGCAGCCACCCTTCTTGTTTCCCTTATTCTGTATCTGTGGCTGAAGAAGAGAGGAGTAAAGCTTCTGGTAAGCTGAAGCAGTTGAAAGGATTTAAAAAATGAGAAAAGCTGTTATGATCGCAGCCGGGGCTGTTATGGCACTGGCCGTGTGCTTCACAGGCCTGGCATCAGAGTACACCGAAAATTTTGAGATGGCAGGAGTCAATTTTCCCTATACAGAGGAAATAGAGTCCAGGGAAGGACTTTTCATTCCTCAGCCGCTTGGAGCGATTGACGACGATCATCATGTGTATGCAATACTGTTTTTTTACGAGGGAATGCCGGCGGAGGATGCGCTGAAGATTCTCTATTCCGATAATCCGTCTGAGGAAGAACGGCAGGCATTCTATGACGTGCAGGGAATTGTCAGCGTGCTGCTGGCGTCGGATGCTGATTTTGAAACTGTAAAGACAGAATATGACAACAGCCTGGGAAAGTCTTTCCCGGTCGATTTTGACAGGGCTGAAGAAGTCGGTTCTGCGGACAGTTATGTCTTTTATTCCGTTCCGGCAGAGAACAGTGAGGAGTTTTTCACCGCCATCGGTGAGAAATATACCGGAGAATTTCAGAAGCTGGAGCAGGCTGTGCTCGAAGCGCTGCATGAGGCGGAGTACTACGAGCCTGTAGATCCTGTGAAAGGCATGTACGGACAGAAGCTTACATTTACAACCACGGATCTGGATGGAAATACCGTGACAAGTGAAGAGCTTTTTGCCGGAAATGAGATTACCATGATCAACTGCTGGGGGCTCTGGTGTCCGAACTGTGTAAACGAGATGGCTGAGCTGGCGCAGATCCATACCAGACTGCAGGAAAAGGGCTGCGGAATTGTGGGGATGGAATGGGAGAGAACCCAGGATGAGTCTGCTTACCAGATAGCCCGGGAGAAAATGGAAGAGTGGGGAACAAATTATCCGAATGTCCTGATGCCGGAAGAGCTGCTGAGACAGGTGGACGCTTTCCCCACCACCTTTTTTGCAGACAGGGAAGGAAAAATCGTTGCCATGCCGATCGTCGGAGCGGCTGTCAGCTTATACGAGAGTACGGTGTACAGACTCCTTGGCGAAGAGAAAGCTGCCGGTGAGACACCGGCAGAGGCGGAAGAAGAGAGCACCGCGGGAACAGCAGCGGAGGCGGGAGAAGAGGCATCCGCGGATACAGCAGCAGAGGCGGGAGAAGAGACATCTGCGGATACAGGTGCAAAGGGAGAAGAAGAGACCGTCGATGGAACAGCAGCAGAACCGGAAGAAGCGACAGCAGCAATGACGGAGGCAGACACTGCAGATACAGCTGTCTACCGGGTCAACATCGCGGATGAAGAAGGACCGGTTGAAGAAGTCATGGTTCAGTTCTGTGATGAAACCACCTGCCGCATCGGGAAGACAGACGGGAATGGCGCGGCGGTCTTTGAAGTTCCTGCGGGCGTGAAGTACGAGGTGCATGTGATGAAGGTACCGGAAGGCTACAAAGAAGACGAAACGGTGTATCACACAGCGGAAGGCTCCGGCGAAGTCAATATTCTGCTCGAAAAAGAAGACTGATCCGGCGGGAACGAGAACGGTAACCCCGGATGAAAAAAAGGATGAAAATGGATGAAAAAAAATCTGCCGGAAACAAAATCTTATATTGACATTTCGCTCCCCTTTGTTTATACTGATAAAGCGTGTTCATGGGAGCGCCGTGTCTGTTCCTGTGAAGATACTATCATTTACAGGAAATAGGAGGTGTACGAATTGGCAAATATCAAGTCCGCTAAGAAGAGAATCTTAGTAAACAGAACAAAAGCAGCGAGGAACAAATCCATCAGATCTGCAGTGAAAACTTCTATCCATAAGGTAGAGGCAGCTGTTGCAGCCAACGATAAGGCAGCAGCCGAGACCGCTCTCAGAGCCGCGACCGCTACGATCAGCAAGGCTACATCCAAGGGCGTATATCACAAGAATAACTGCGCGAGAAAAGTTTCCCGTTTAGCAAAGGCTGTGAACAGCATCGCCTGATAGATTATAAAATGCAGTCATCCGTGGTCTGACCAGAGGATGAACAGTA
The DNA here is from genome assembly GCA_017420455.1 of Blautia sp. Classification (GTDB taxonomy): domain Bacteria; phylum Bacillota; class Clostridia; order Lachnospirales; family Lachnospiraceae; genus Blautia_A. The sequence continues at coordinate 2,056 of JAFOJB010000011.1, read as the reverse complement.
AAAGCAGTCACAAACCGTCATGTGGCTGCTTTTTTGCGCGATAAAGCCGCCAGACACGTGCGCCGTGCTCGCACGAGCGCACACCTGGCGGCGAACGGTCATCGAAGGGCAGGGCTCTTCGATGAGCGGATTGCGGATCGGATCAACGATTCCTGTGCAGAGCTCCCGTTCACGGATATGCGTTTTCTGTACCGGGATCTTCAATGGAAAAAGGGGTAAATCATGACAAAGGATATGACGAAGGGGCCGGTTTTTTCTACTCTGGTCGGCTTTACGATCCCTCTCATTCTGGGAAATCTTCTGCAGCTGACCTACAATGCAGCAGACAGCATGATCCTGGGGAGATATGTCGGAAAAGAGGCGCTGGCCGCAGCAGGGACGAGCAATCCACTTATGACGCTGCTGCTTCTTTTCACCAACGGTATCTGTCTTGGAGCAGGAATTCTTGTGAGCTTCCATTATGGGGCAAAGGAGATCGAGACTCTGAAAAGACAGGTCAGCACAGGCATGCTTTCCGGAATTGTTTTTTCACTTGCTGCAGGAATTCTGGCGGCTGCAGCCGCCCGCCCGATCCTGGGTCTTCTGAAAGCGGATCCTGCCATCATCGATATGGGTACGCAGTATCTGCGGATCATCATGATGGGACTGGCGGCAAGCTTTGTCTACAACTATCTGGCAAGCATGCTGCGGGCTATGGGAGACAGCCGTTCTCCCTTGTATTTTCTGGGAATCAGCGCAGGACTCAATATTGTGGGCGACCTGCTCCTGGTAGTCGTCCTGAAGATGGGGATTATCGGCGCGGCCATCAGCACCGTTGTCTGTGAAGGGCTTTCCGCCCTTCTCTGCTGGATCTATATCTACCGCCGGATCCCGGAGCTCAGGCTAGGCAGGAAATGGCTGGTCTTTGACAGAAAACTGTTAAGGACAACCTTATCCTACGGAATTGTCAGTGCGCTGCAGCAATCTACAGTGCAGATGGGAAAGCTGGCGGTGCAGGCCTTTGTAAATACCCTGGGCGTCAGTCCGGCAGCGGCCTTCAACGCCACCAACCGGGCGGACGATTACGCAATGGTGCCGGAACAGAATCTTGCCCACGGGATGAGCAGCGTCATGGCTCAGAATGTTGGAGCAGGAAAACCGGACAGGGTAAGAAAGATATTCCGGGACGGCCTGATTCTGGAGCTTTCGTTCGGAATTCTGGTGGGAATCTTTTTCTTTCTTTTTGCAGAACCGCTGATGCGGCTGTTTACCTCCGATCCGGAGGTAATCACAGAGGGTATACATTACCTGCGCCTGATCGCCTTTATGTATCCCCTTCCTGCCCTGACGAATGGGATCCAGGGGTATTTCCGCGGGATCGGGGACCTGAAGGTAACACTTTACAGCAGTATGGTCAATATGGGAGTACGTGTGCTTTTCTGTTATTTTCTGATATTTCGCAGAGGATTTGGCTTTGAAGCAATTCCATGGTCCTATGCAGTCGGCTGGGCTGCCATGCTGCTGATCGAAGCTCCGTATCTTATCTATACACTCCGGAAAAACTGACACGAGGGAAAGGCTTCTTCATCATCCAGGACCGTGGGGAAAAACATGATCGGTATTAACGCTGAGGTTTCCGGCCATGACACGATTCGTATCACGGATGTGACGATGCGTTTCTTTCCTTTCTCAGGGCTCTTTGTTACTTTCAGATTACCAGTTGGCAATATCTTATGAAAGGACGAAGAGAACATGAAGGAAAAAAGAAATCTGCTGACAGGGGCAGAGGTGCTCGGTGCTTTTGCCCTGTGGACTGTTCTGATCCAGTGTGTCGATGTGCAGGCTGTGGGTCAGAATGGAACGAAAATCGGGTTTGCCGGTTTTAATGTATGGGTCCATCAGCTGACCGGTGTGCACATGACACTCTATACGATCACGGACTGGCTGGGGCTTGTTCCCATTATTATCTGTCTGTGCTTCGGAGTACTGGGGCTGGTGCAGCTGATAAAGAGGCGGAGTCTGCTAAGGGTTGATCCGGATCTCCTGTTATTGGGCATTTACTATGTGCTGGTCATAG
>JAFOJB010000117.1 GCA_017420455.1 Blautia sp. | reverse complement strand
CGGCGCAGCCGGCCTTGGGGTTCATGCAGCCGATGACGACTTCGTCGATGCGGGACTGTACCAGAGCACCGGCGCACATCTGGCAGGGCTCCAGAGTCACATACATGGTACAGCCCTCCAGGCGCCAGTCTCCCAGCACCCTGCTGGCTTTTTTTATCGCGTTCAGTTCCGCGTGGGACAGAGTGTTTTTGTCTGTATTTCTGCGATTGTACCCTCTGGCGATGATCCTGCCTTCGTAAACGATCACGCAGCCGATGGGAACCTCCATAAGCTTTCCGGCTTTTTTTGCCTGACGGATGGCTTCTTTCATAAAGCGGGTCTGTTCAGGGGAAGGAAAATCCATCAGAAAACCTCCTTTCCGGGAATCGCCTGCAGCAAAATGCGGACGCGGCTTTCCCTGTCAGTCAGAATATGGCCCTATTGTATAGCGGACAGGAAGGAAAAGCAAATATTATTATTCATCAATACGGAGAGAATATATGAAAATCTGTGGTTTTAATAAGACGACTCTCCTGGATTATCCGGGCAAGGTGGCGGCCACCATATTTGTGGGCGGCTGCAATTTCCGCTGCCCTTTCTGTCAGAACAGCTCTCTGGTGGTGGGAACGGCAGATCAGCCGGAAATTGACAGGGAGGAGCTTTTTGCCTTCCTGAAAAAAAGGAAAGGGATCCTGGAGGGAGTATGTATTACCGGAGGAGAGCCCACCATTCATCCGGAGCTGCCGGAACTGATCGGTGGGATTGCCTCGCTCGGGTATCCCGTGAAGCTGGATACCAACGGAACCAGCCCGGAGATGGTGAAGGAGCTGTACCGGGAGGGACTCATTCAGAAGGTGGCAATGGATATCAAGACCTGCAGGGAGAAATATGCCCTGGTGGCAGGACTGAGGGATGCAGGAGGGTTTTCAGTCCGGGAGACGATGCCGGAGGGCATGGAAGTCTCTTCAGCCCGGGAGACGGTGCCGGAGGGCATGGAAGTCTCTTCAGTCCGGGAGACGGTGCCGGAGGAGGAGACGGTTCACCCTGCCGGGGTTTCAGGTGAGTCCCTGACGGAAAGGGTTTTTACCTGCGCGGAATATCTGATGCGCTGCGGGATCGACTATGAATTCCGGACCACGGTGGTGAAGGAGCTCCACTGTGAGGAGGACTTTATCCGGATCGGCCGCTGGCTTGCCGGCGCGAAGGAGTACTATCTGCAGGCCTACCGGGATTCCGACGGGGTGCTGCAAAGAGGGTTTACCACCTGCGGCGATGAGGAAATGAAGCATTACCAGGAGATCCTGCAGAGAACGATCCCGTACGTGGGGATACGGGGGATGGACTTATGATCTCTGTGCCAGAAGATGCCATTTTGCGGAACGGCTGTCGGGCCTTATATCATACCGCAGCATCTGACTGTATTGCACCACACAGCGCGAATGCTGCGGCGCGGTCTGAAACAGAATCTTCGTTTATCGAGAGATGCTTATGCGCTGGAATCATTGATCATAATGGGAGAGGATATAATGAATAACAAAACACAGGAAAACAAGCTTGGGACCATGCCGGTGGGGCAGCTGCTGCTTTCCATGGCGCTTCCCATGATGATGTCCTTCTTTATCCAGGCTTTATACAATATCGTAGACTCCATTTTTGTGGCGCGGATTTCTGAAAACGCATTGACGGCAGTGTCCCTGGCCTTTCCCATGCAGAGTGTCATGAATGCCATCGCCGTGGGAACAGGTGTCGGCATGAGCGCACTGATCCCGCGGGCCATCGGACAGAACAATGCAGAACAGGCGGATGACGTGGCGAATACCGGGATCTTTCTGAATCTTCTGTATGTGGCACTGTTTATCATCCTGGGACTTACGCTGGTCAGCCCGTTTTACCATATGCAGACCGAAGTAGAAGAGATTGTGGAAAACGGGATCATCTATCTGCGGCTGGTATGGATTCTGTGCTTTGGAGCTTTCTTCGG
>JAFOJB010000116.1 GCA_017420455.1 Blautia sp. | reverse complement strand
TAAGGCGCAGCCGTACTGCGGTGTTCGCAGGAATATTCTCTTTTTTGTCTCTGTTTACAGTTGTACTAAGAAAGAGTTTCCGAAGCTTCGCTGATATTCCTGGGGCGGAGCTTCGGAAGCACTTTGATTATTGAGACAAATCGAGGCAGCAGACGTAACTCTGACAGGCTGCAATGGAAAAAACAGGATTGAATGGAGTTTATTTTATGAGGCGTTTTTTTAATTCGGACAGTATGCTATTTCGGATCCTGACGATCCTGATGGAATTTGCCCTGATGAATCTGATGTTTATTCTCTGCTGTATTCCGGTTGTTACGGCAGGGTCCTCCTATACTGCCCTGACGGAGAGCCTCCATCTTTTTGTGCAGAAAGGGGAAGGATGCTTTTCAGCCGGGAATTTCCTGAAGACTTTTAAAAACAATCTGAAGTCCACAATTCCCGTCTGGTGCGGCGGCCTTCTTTCCATGATCGTTCTTCTTTACGAGGCAGGGTACTGGTTCCATTCCTTCCGGGGAACTGCCCGGATCATTCTGTCAGGGATCTGCCTTCTGCTCTTTCTGCTTGTCTTCGGGATACTCCAGTTCTGGCTTTTTCTCACAGGCAGAGGACAGAAAGCAGGCATTGCTTTCCTGAAAGACTGCTTCCTTCTCTCCCTTGCCAGGTTTCCTTCCGTCCTTCTGATGGCTGCCTTTACGGCTTCGCCTCTTTTGCTCCTGCTGCTTTCCGGTTCCGTGCTGATCCGCATGGCTCCGGTACTGCTGCTGTTCTGCTTTTCATTCCCGGCTTTTTTCTGTGTGCGTCTTCACGAGAAAATCCTGCCGCCGTTGTTTCCGGCGCTGTTCCCCGAGGACGATTAGCATCGCCAGCTGACGGCGCTGCGTGCCAGTGGCACGCGTTTAGCGCATGACCGGACGGGATTCAGGCAGGCATATCTACCGCGCCGGCGTCAGCTGCCGCTGCTTTGGTCCGGCTCTGCCTGCTGGGCTCCCAGCACGGTGTAAGCGGTTTCATGACGGGGCCGGTATGTCTATGCTGTTATCTTATCTATTCTGCACGAAATAGAAGTCCGCTATTTGGATAAAATAGAGAAATCAAGGTAAAATCAGTGCTCTGTTGTGATTCTTCCTTGACATATACAAAATGAAGGATATAATGAGAATCAGGAAAGGGCTTTCCTCTCCTCTGTGAAAAGGAGCATTCATGTCAGTTACGATTGATGATATCGCAAAAGAAGCCAAAGTCTCTACTGCTACTGTTTCCCGGGTGATCAACGGTTCCAAGGCGGTAAGCCCGGAACTCACCCGAAGAGTTCTGGAAGTGATCGAACGCAAACGTTTCAAGCCGAATTCTTTCGCAAGAGGCCTGGCTACAGATAAGTCCAGTATTATCGGTGTGATCGTGGCGGATATTTCCAATCCGGTCATTTCCACCACCATCAAGGGAATCAATCACGTTGCGCAGCAAAAAGGCTATACCGTTCTGGTCTGTGAATCGGACGGCGACGGAAGGAAGGAGCAGATGCTCCTGGAAAGGCTGGAGGAGCAGAAAGCCTCCGGCGTGATCCTTGCGGGTATGAATGTGGATCATTCCAGGGTCGAAAAAATGCTGGATATGGATTTCCCGATCGTTATGGTGACGCAGCAGTCTTCGGATGGCTGCATTACCATCAATACGGTGATCCATGACAATATCCAGGCGATCATAGACGCAGTATCATTTCTTTATGATAACGGCCATACCCGGATCGGATTCATCTGTGGGCCCGAGAATGATTATTCTTCGGGGATCAGGAGGCTGGAGGGCTTCCGGATGGCAGCTGACAGCCTTGGTCTTGATATTCCTTCTTCCTATATAGTGCATGGGGATTTTTCCTACGAAAGCGGCCGTGAATGTATGACCCGGATCTTCGAGGAGAATACCAGAATGCCCACCGCTGTCCTGGCCTGCTCAGACCTGATGGCAGCCGGGGCGGTCTCCGGGGCTGCTTCCCTGGGGCTTTCGGTTCCCCAGGATCTTTCCATCATGGGATTTGACGATACAGACCTTGCCAGATACTTGAATCCCTCTCTTTCGACCGTAAGGATTCCTTATTTTGAAGAAGGAAGCAAGGCCGCGGAAGAGCTGTTCGCCTTGATGGAAAGCGGCGAAAAAGCCACGGGAAAGCTGGTTTTTATTCCGCACAAGGTGATTCGGAGATTCAGTGTACGAAACATTAAAACGCATGACTCCTGAGTCCTGAGAAGACGCCTGCAGTCTGCGCGGGTGCCTGCCGCCTGAGCAGATACTCCGGCTGCTGCATTATTCACATGCCTGTCTGCAATGAACAGACAGGCATTCCTTGGAGCTTGCGGGTAAGCGCTTACATTCTACGCCTCTGTCCCGACATCCTTTTTCTGAAAAGGATGATCCTGTATTAACCATCGGATACCTCGTCAACCCTTTTTATATCAATAACTCTGTGATCTTATTTCTTCAATAACCTTATTGATCTCACTCCGAAGAAGTACCCTGTCAACCCTTTTTTTGTCTGTAACCGCTTAACCCTGATCTCATTTACATGTAGGGAGGTAAATCATGAAAACGAACCTTTTCAAAAAAGCTGCGGCTGTCAGCCTTGCAGCGGCTATGGTATTTTCTCAGAACGTCGTATCCTTCGCAGAAGACGCCGGTGAAAAGATTACCGTCACTTTTGCCTTTGACGAAGGCGTCGGCACCCCAACGGAAGAAGCAATCGCTGCTTTCAATGAAAGCCAGGATGAGATCTTTGTACAGTCCTATCATCTTCCCCAGGATGCAAATAACCTGCATGACGACTTTGTAAACAAGATGATCTCCGAGGATACCAGCATTGACGTTATGGCTCTGGATGTTGTGTACATCGCCGAGTTTGCCTCTGCCGGATGGCTTGAGGCACTGGATGATCTTTACACCGAGGAAGAGCTTGGGGCCTATCTGGACGGAACCGTAGAAGGCGCGAAGTATGACGGAACGCTCTATGCTGCTCCGTGGTTCACCAACGCTTCCGCTCTGTTCTATCGTACAGACGTGCTGGAAGAGCTTGGCGTGACAGAAGTTCCCACTACCTTCCAGGGCTGGAAAGACCTTTTTGATCAGCTTCCCGAGGATTCCGGCATTGACTATGCATTCTGCTTCCAGGGCAGCCAGAGCGAAGCAATGGTCTGCAACTGGGTAGAATTCCTTGCCTCCTTCGGCGCCAGCGTGCTCAATGAGGAAGGCGCCCCCGTCTGCAATTCCGAAGAAGCGGTCCTCGCTACTCAGATGATGGCAGACCTGGTCGGAACCTATGCTCCCGAAGGCACCACCACATATGCAGAGACAGAGGCGCAGCAGGTCTTCCAGGAGGGCAAAGCGCTTACCTGCCGTACCTGGTCCGGAACCTGGAATACCTTCAACAATCCGGAAGAATCCGATGTTGCCGGCAATGTCGGTATGACTGTTCTTCCTGTCAACGAAGAAAACGACACGTCCCACAGCTGCCTTGGCGGTCTTGATCTTGCGATCAATACCTACATCAGTGACGAGCAGAAGGAAGCCACCAAAACCTTTGTAAAATGGCTCACCTCTGAAGAGGAAGAGAAGGCATTCTGCTTAAGCTCCTCTCAGCCTCCGACAGTAAAGGCTGTGTACAGTGATGCAGATGTTCTGGAAGCCATTCCGTTCTACACTGACTTCTATTCCATTATCGAGAGCGGCAAGGGCCGTCCGTCCACTCCGGATTATTCCGTACTTTCCGACGCGATCCAGAGAAATGTTCACATGGCTCTGACAGGCGAAAGCTCTGTGGAAGATGCACTGAACGCTCTGCAGGAAGAGGCTGAGGCTCTGCAGTAATATGGGTGCCGGACCGGTCTGGCGCAGAGGTCATATTCTGATCTGTCCCATCACGCTGTCAATGGATAATACCGCGGAGGGGAATCCCGCCGCGGTATTATTGTAAGTATTGTGAGGTGAAATCAAATTGACAGGTAAAAAACTGCCTTCACAAAAGAAAGAAACCCGCACTGCCTGGGGCATGATGGGCCCTGCCCTGATCGTACTCTGCCTGATGCAGGGGTATCCAATCATCAGGACCTTCTGGCTCAGCTTTCATCAGATGAATCTGAAAAAGCCGCAGACCGGATTCCCTCTGGTAGGCCTCGCCAATTATATGAAGGTCTTTTCGGATTCCAGGGCTGGTGTCGATATCATGTTTACCCTGAAATTTACGGTTGTCACCGTAGCGCTGGAAATGCTGATCGGATTTGCGGCCGCGCTGATCATGAACCGTGCTTTCCGGGGAAGAGGCTTTGTCCGCGCGGCGATCCTGGTTCCCTGGGCGATCCCTACTTCGGTTTCCGCCATGATGTGGAAATTCATTTATAACGACCAGTATGGAATGTTCAACGATATTCTGTACAGGTTGGGCATCATTGACGCATATAAGGCCTGGCTCAGCACGTCCTCAGGGAGTTTCATGGCACTGGTCATCACAGATGTCTGGAAAACGGCTCCGTATATGGCGCTCCTGATCCTGGCGGGACTTCAGATGATCGATGGCGGTCTCTATGAATCCGCCAAGCTGGACGGTGCGAATGTGATCCAGCGTTTTACGAACATCACGCTGCCCATGGCCAGACAGTCCCTGTTGGTGGCGCTTTTGTTCCGTACGATGGACGCTTTCCGGGTATTCGACCTGATCAATGTCATGACCGGAGGCGCGAACAAGTGGCATCTTGAGAAGGAATATCTGGAGTATCCGGAAGATGTTTATGTACCGAAGGATGC
>JAFOJB010000115.1 GCA_017420455.1 Blautia sp. | reverse complement strand
TAAAGAATATGCACCAGGCAGGTACGGATCTGTTCCGGCTTGGCGCCGATCCTGCACACCAGGAAGGTTGTCAGGCAGTCACCGATATTTACTCCGACGATCACAGAAAAAACCTCGAAAAAGGAAACGCCCACAGAGCTCGCGATAGACTGCAGAATACCGATTACGGCAGACGAACTCTGAATGACTCCGGTAACCATGATACCAGACAGAAATCCGAGAAACGGATTGTCTCCGAAGGAAACCAGGATGCTGGAAAGCGAATCGCTCATGGAACTGACGGCGCTGCTCATGTTCATCAGTCCTACAAAGAGGATGCCGAACCCCATAAAGATGGTTCCGACCGTACCTGCAGAACGTTTTCCTACAAACATGATCAGGACAATACCGATGATGAGAGCAAAAGGAGCAAGGTTGTCTGACTTGAAAAAGTACAGAATACTGCCGGCACCTGCCTGCACATCCATCAGACGGATGATCTGGGCGGTAATGGCAGTACCTACATTTGCGCCAAGTACGATGCCTACAGACTGGCGGAAGGTAAGAAAGCCGGCGCCTACCAGGCCGACAGTAAGAACGATGGTGGCTGTAGAGCTTTGGATCATGCAGGTGACCAGAACGCCGAGAATAAATCCCATGACCGGTTTATTGGTCACTTTGGCCAAAGCTGCCTTCATAGCCCGTCCGGAACTGCTCCTGAGACCATCTCCCATGATACGCATACCATAAAGGAAGAGGGCGAGACCTCCAAGAAGCGCTATGATTCTGTAGAAAATATCCATTTTTTGATCTCCTCGTTTTCACCGAATGTGAAAATTCTTATTTAATATCACTTCTCATACACGGTTTATTATACCATATTGGATTTAAATTGGGAATAAAGGAGGCAGTGTCGAATTTTACAAACTTTTTTCGGAAATGGGAAACAATTTCTATTCATAGAGAATTGACATCATATGCTGTACTTCAAAGAGTACTGCAAAAGAAATGCGGCAGAAACCCTCCTGCTTCTGGTTTTGTATCCGTTTTGTATCCTTTTATATGCTACAATACCATCGTAAGCAGACATAGGGGTAACAGAAAAGAGGTCGTTCTTTTTATAAAAGAACGACCTTTTTCTGATGCTCCTGCAGAAACGGCTTCCGGCTTTTCCGGGATAATAGCAGCTGATAGACATCGGAAGCCCAGACGCCTTTGGCATACTGGGCGGTGCCTGCAGCATCCAGAACGCGGGAGACTTCCGACGCCTTTGTGACCAGAGGCAGGCGGGAGCCTTCCTTGATGGCAGAAAGGAGAGAAGCGCTTTCTTTCCGGAAACCCAGAACTCTGGCATACGTCGGAGAAACACATGTGTCTGGAAGCTCCAGTACAAGACGGCACAGACAGCGCGAAATTCTGGTCTGGGCTACGTCTCTGGTTTTCAGAAGATCTGTGAAGGAAAGAAACCCGCTGTACTGATTCCGGAAATGCAGGATCCTCCTGGCGACAGGTTCGGAAATATCCGCGTAGGAGCGGAGAGATTCCAGAGTTTCCTGAAGAAGCCGGTAGCCCAGAAGAAGATCCAGGCTGTCCTCAAAGAGGAAAGAGTTCTCCTGCACCAGCCGGAACAGAAGCAGGGCGGCCTCCTCTGGCATGCAGCGAAGAAGAAAACGGCGGAGCCCTTCCATGTTCCCGCCGGTACATGTGGAAGAAGAAACCCGCCTGATCTCATCTCTGATGGCGAATGCCGAGAGCAGGGACGGGGAGGGAGAATCCTGCTGCGGATCATCTTCCCTGGAAGCCGGGGAGGAAGAATCCTGCTGCGGATCGTCTTCCCTGGAAGCCGGGGAGAAATACCCTCCGCCCTTCCGCCGGATCGGGACGGGTTGTATGGAACTGTGAAGCCGGATCAGGGCTTTGCAGTATTCGATCCCAAGAATATTGTTGGGGCTGGACAGAAGCCCGCCTATGTCAGACAGAAGGCGGGAAGGATCCGTTTCCCTCTCTGCGAAAGCTCCTGCAGTTTTAAGATAGGAAAGAACTGCTTCGGCTCTTGCTCCGGGAAAGCTGACACCGCTTTTCTGGAGTTCTTTAAGCTTTGCACGGAATTCGTCAGGCTCACGGGTAAGGATATCCGCGACTGCCATCATATCGGAGATGGAAGGCGTCTCGGCG
>JAFOJB010000114.1 GCA_017420455.1 Blautia sp. | reverse complement strand
CTCCTGTTCGGAATCTTCAAATCCGAAAGATGAAGCAGATGGCTGTCCAGCCATTCTCCGAAAGGCTTCGCCTTTGCATAAGCCTCTTTGATCTCATCATCATAGATGATCTTTTTCTGCTTCGTGTCGATCACGAGGATCTTGCCCGGATGGAGCCTCTCCTTCTTCACGATATGCCGCTCATCCAGCTTCAGGACCCCGACCTCGGAAGCGAGGATCACTCTGCCGTCATCCATCACATAATACCTGGATGGCCTCAGTCCGTTCCGGTCCAGAATAGCGCCCACCAGATCCCCGTCAGAAAATACGATGGAGGCCGGTCCGTCCCATGGCTCCATCATTGTCGCGTAGTACTGGTAAAAATCCCGTTCCTCCTGCGACAGGGTCTCGTTGTGCGCCCACGGTTCGGGGATCAGGATGAGCGCCGCCAGAGGCAGGGGCATGCCGCTCAGACTTAAGAATTCCAGTGTATTGTCCAGCATGGCGGAATCTGATCCGTTCTCTGAAATCACGGGAAATACCTTTGTCATGTCCTCTTCCGTGAAGAGATCCGCATGCATCGTCTCTTCCCGCGCAAGCATCTTGTCCGCATTTCCCTTGATCGTATTGATCTCGCCATTATGCACGATCAGCCGGTTTGGGTGAGCCCGGTTCCAGCTTGGCATGGTATTGGTGGAAAAGCGGGAGTGGACGATGGCCATCGCAGAGGTATAATCCGGTTCCGTCAGATCCGTGAAGAAAGTGCGCAGCTGCCCCACAAGGAACATTCCCTTGTATACGATGGTCCTGCAGGACAGTGACGGTATATAGGTTCCGACATTGCTCTGCTCAAACTCCCGGCGGATCAGGTAAAGCTTCCGGTCAAAGTCGATGTCCTCCGCCGCATCCTCCGGTCTTTCAATAAATACCTGGCAGATATTCGGCATACACTCCCTTGCCTTCCGGCCCAGTACAGACGGATCAGAGTCCACCTCTCTCCATCCCAGAATATTCAGGCCTGCTTTACGGGTAATGATCTCAAACATGGATCTGGCCTGCCTCAATGCAAGGTCGTCCTGCGGAAAGAAGAACATTCCTGCCCCATATCCGCGTTCTCCCGGAAGGTCAATGCCCTTCTCCTTCATCTTCCTCACAAAAAAGGCATGCGGGATCTGCGTGAGGATTCCCACTCCGTCACCGGTCTTTCCCTCGGCATCCCTGCCCGCCCTGTGCTCAAGGTTCTCTACGATGGAGAGGGCATCATTCACAAGTGCATGGCTCTTTCGTCCCTCTACGTCAATAATCGCACCGATACCGCAGTTGTCGTGCTCAAAGGACGGGTCGTAAAGTCCTTCTTTTAAGATCTGATCTGACTGGCCTGACGTACCTGCCTCCTTTTATAGCAGCCAACGATATTCATTGCAAACAATAAATATCGTTCAGCTCAAATGCAGTTAAACTTATCAATTGCCTTCTGCAATTGATAAGTTTAACCGAACTACTCAGCCTTCCGGGCATGCAGGATGCTCTGCATCCCGCGAAATCAATACACCGAAAACAGCAGCTTCCCATAGCTAGGGAACGGCCAGCACTTTTCCGGCATCAGCATTTCCGCCTCGTCAACATGCTTTCTGAGATGTTCCATCTTTGGGATCACATCATCGCGGATCCTCTCGGAAGTATTCATGATATCTTCCATTCCCTTCAGGTCTTCCAGCGCTTTTTCGAGATCCCTCACTCTTTCCAGTATGTAATCTGTCAGTTCCGAAAGCCTCTCCATCGTGGAGACTTCATAATTGCACTTCACACGGTCACTGACGGATTTCATCATGGATGTGGTCCTGGCAAGGCTGTACAGATACTCCTCGATCGAGGGCAGATAGTTCTTTCTGACCATATCGACCATGGTGTGGCCTTCAATATTCACGGTCTTGCAGTAGTTCTCCAGCATGATCTCGCATCTGGAATGCAGCTCTGTTTCAGTGAATACCTTATGCGACATGAGCATATCCATGTTCTTCCGATCCAACAGATGCGGCATGGCATCGGCCGTGGTCTTCAGGTTGGACAGGCCGCGGACCTTCGTGGCTTCCTCCACCCACTCTTCTCCGTAACCGTTTCCGTTAAACAGGATCCGCTCATGCTTCGTGATCGACTCCTTAATCAGATCATGAAGAGCCGCCTCAAAGTCTGCCGCACCTTCCAGGATATCCGCATACTGCTTCAGGCTTTCGGCCACTGCAGCGTTCAGCATAATGTTGCAGCATGCAATGCTGTTGGAGGAGCCAAGGGAGCGGAACTCGAATTTGTTGCCGGTAAAGGCAAACGGCGAGGTCCTGTTTCTGTCGGTGGTATCCCTGAAAAATCTCGGAAGGGTATGAACTCCGAGCTTCATTTTCACCTTTTCGGTTCCCTGATAGGGCGTGTCATTTTTGATGGCCTCCAGAATGCCGCTCAGTTCATCGCCCAGGAAAACCGAGATAATGGCAGGCGGCGCTTCATTGGCACCCAGCCGATGATCATTGCCCGCAGTTGCCACGGAAAGACGGAGCAGATCCTGATAATCATCCACTGCCTGGATCACAGCGCATAAAAACAGCAGGAACTGCGCATTCTCATAGGGCGTATCTCCGGGCGAGAGGAGGTTGACTCCGGCGTCTGTTGCCATAGACCAGTTATTGTGCTTTCCGGAGCCGTTTACGCCGGCAAAGGGTTTTTCGTGCAGCAGGCAGACCAGGCCATGTTTTCTGGCGACCTTCTGCATGATCTCCATGGTCAGCTGGTTATTGTCCGTCGCCACGTTGGTCGTGGAAAAGATCGGGGCCAGCTCGTGCTGGGCCGGGGCCACCTCATTGTGCTCCGTTTTGGCCAGAATACCGACCTTCCAGAGCTCTTTGTTCAGGTCGTCCATGAACGCAATGACTCTGGGTTTGATCACGCCGAAATAGTGATCGTCCATCTCCTGTCCCTTCGGCGGCATGGCGCCGAACAGCGTCCTGCCTGTGTAGACAAGGTCCGGTCTCTTTTCAAACATTTCCCTGTCGATCAGGAAGTATTCCTGCTCCGGTCCGACGCTGGTCCGCACGTTCTTCACCTCCGTGCCGAAAAGCTTCAGAATCCGCTTTGCCTGTATGTTCAAAGCCTGCATGGACCTGAGCAGAGGCGTTTTCTTATCCAGCGCGTCCCCCGAGTAGGAGCAGAAGGCGGTGGGAATACACAGCGTGTGATCCTTGATGAAAGCGTAGGATGTGGGATCCCAGGCCGTATACCCTCTGGCCTCAAAGGTCGCCCGCAGCCCGCCGGAGGGGAAGGAAGAGGCATCCGGTTCGCCCTTGATCAGTTCTTTCCCCTTGAACTCCATGATCACGCCGCCGTCCGGGGAAGGGCTGATAAAACTGTCGTGTTTTTCCGCTGTGGTTCCCGTGAGCGGCTGAAACCAGTGGGTAAAATGTGTTGCTCCCCGCTCTACGGCCCAGTCGCGCATTTCGGCGGCCACTGCCTCCGCGATCTCCACGTCAAGATCTGCATTTTCGTCAATCGTTCTGCGGAGTGAATGATACACTCCCGCTGACAGCCTGGCTCTCATTTCCCTGTCGTCAAAAACCATGGACCCGAAGATCTCCGGTACACTTGTCTTTTCCATAATAATCCTCCCTGAAATACAAAATGCGCCCCTGAGCCCTTTCTGCCCAGAGACGCCATTGTCCCGCAACACATATTTTATATACCGCTTTCCCCATAGTTGGAAAGCACCCTGGCCGAGGGATCCGACACATCGCAGCCTTCCCAGTTCCGGTTCGGCATCCAGAAATCTGCAACCATTTCAGACTGACCCGGATAATATTTCTCAAAGATATCCCGGTAGAGCAGCGATTCCTTCGTAAACGGTCTGGCATGATCATATTTCCGTTTTCCGGCTTCAAACGCTTCATCCGTATACATCTGCTCTGCGTATTCCTCAAGGTCATCCTTCAGCGAATGCCCGACAGCGTCAGAGAAAGCCGCTTTTTCCCGCCACAGTATGCTGTCGGGAATCAGATGATCCTCTTCAAAGGCATGGCGCAGCAGATATTTTCCGATTCCGTACCGGTTCAGCTTCCTCTCCGGATCGATGGACATGCAGTAATCCACAAAGGCCAGATCTCCGAAGGGCACCCTCGCCTCCAGCGAGTTTACGCTGATGCACCGGTCTGCGCGGAGTACGTCGTACATGTGAATCTCACGGATCCGTTTTTCTGCTTCCTTCTGAAACTCTTCTGCGGACGGGGCGAAATCCGTATATTTGTATCCGAAGATCTCGTCCGAGATCTCCCCTGTCAGGATCACGCGGAGGTCCGACTGTTCATGGATCGCCCTGCACACCAGATACATTCCGATGGACGCCCGGATCGTCGTAATGTCATAGGTTCCGAGTGCCGCGATCACCGGTTCAAGCGCCGCGATCACATCGTCCCGGGTGATGATCACCTCATGATGGCTGGACCTGATATAATCTGCCACCTGTCTGGCATATTTGAGGTCGATCGCGTCCACATCCATGCCGATGGACCATGTTTCAATGGGTTTTTCCGACATGGCTGCCGCCATGCCGCACACCAGAGAGGAATCCAGCCCGCCGGAAAGGAGAAAGCCTATGGGAGTATCGGAATCCAGCCTTTTCTTTACTCCCTCGTAAAGCAGGTCATGGATCCTTCCTGACATCTCCGGCAGTTCTTCATTGTGGAAGGGACCTGCTTCGTACATGTTCCGGTATTCGCAGAATTCTCCATTCTTAAAGTAATGCCCCGGCGGAAACGGAAGGATCCTTTTTACCAGGTTTATCAGGTTTTTCGGCTCCGAAGCAAAAACAAAGGTCCCGTCCTCCCGGATTCCGTAATATAATGGGCGGATCCCGATCGGATCTCTGGCGGCGATATATGCATCCTCTTTCCTGTCATACAGGATCATGGCGAACTCCGCGTCCAGCATGCGGAACATCTCCGTTCCATATTCCCTGTAAAGGGCCGGCAGGATCTCGCAGTCTGAATCACTGAGAAACGAATATCCTTTTCCGGCAAGCTCCTCCTTCAGCGGACGGAACCCGTAGATCTCCCCGTTGCAGGCAAGGATCAGTTCCGTTTCTTCTGGTACTTCATATCCCTGCGGACCTTTTTTCAGATCGGGCAGGACAACTGCTGTGCGGTTTCCAAAAACAAACGGCTGCATACCATTTTCCGTCAGGCCCATAATGGACAGACGGTTAAAACCGATCCATCCGTTTCCTGTGTCGATGATCCTGCTGTCGTCCGGCCCCCTGGTTCTGGTTGCCAGGAGCGCTTTCTGAATTTCGTTATATTCACCGCTGCTTCCGCAGAAGCCAAATATAGAGCACATAGCACACCTCCTGTCCTGTTCCGGGCGGCGCGGTGATGATAACCCGGGGACAGTCCCTGTGTCAGCACCGCGTCACCGCTTCCTCTGAAAAACAGAAAAAGGCGCCCTGGAATTACTTCCAAGACGCCTTTGTCTTTATGAGAATGTATTCTACTTCTGTTTTTTGTTTCTGTCAAGTATCTTTTCCTGTTTTTCACTTATCTCTGTACAAAAAATCAGGATAATTGTATCATATACAGACAAAGGAATCCAGCATTTTGGGGATGACGCGGAAACACGGGGACGGTCTTCTTCAGAATCCCCTTCGCTGGCCGTGTCCACTCCACTGGTCATTTCCCTGGAAGAAGCCGCCTCCATGGCCGCCCATCATGGCATTGGGAAGAGATGTCACCTGCTGACCGTTGATAATGACAGTACCGCCGTTCAGTTCTCCTGCGCCGTCATAGTCAAAGGAGGAACGGGCCGTAATGTTTATGGTGCCGCCGTTGACATAGATGCTGCCATTGGCGTCCACAGCGTCTGTATCCCCCTCTCCCATCACAATACTGATCTCGCCTCCGTTGATCTCCACCACAGGAGAGTACAGCGTGGATTTCTGTGCGGCATTGATTCCGTCGTCCGAGGCGTTGATGCTGATGGTGCCTGCGTTGATCTTTACCCAGGTACTTTCGATCCCTTCCGAAGCAGATATTTCCAGATTTCCTCCATCGATCTGAACCAGGGTGTTTCCCTGAATGCCGTCGCTGGACGCCTTGATCGCCAGGCTCCCTCCGAAAATGGTGATCTCACCCAGAGTTCCATCATCATTTTTCCCGGAATGAAGGCCGTCTTTCCCGGAAATGATTGTGAATGAACCGTCATTGATCCGGATGGAGTCGTTGGCTTCCAGGGCATCCTGGGTACTGGAAATGAGATAGGTTCCTCCTGTGATCTTTAAGTCATCTTTGGAACTGATCCCGTTGTCAGAGGACGAGATGGAGAGGTTTCCGATCCCGTTCAGAACCAGGTCATCCTTTGAGAAGATCACGGCATCTGTGCTGACGTCCCCGTCGGACCGGAAGCTTCCGGTGACGGAAAGCGAATTCGAGGAGTCCGTGGTAGTCACAAAGACCTTGTCGGCGGAACGGGCGTAGATCACGGGGAAATCCTGGTTTTCTATGTTCAGGCCGTCCAGCACAAGCTGCACCTTGGAAGATTTGTCGGTATCCACAAGGATGGTGGCATTCTGTGCTTCTCCTGACAGAAGGTAGATTCCCTCCTCCGTAATGCGTATTTCCTCCCCATCCTTTACCGTAAAGGGAACGGCCTCAGAAAGATCTGCCTGCTGTGCAAGATCCCGGGCGGTAAAGAATTCGTTCTCCTCCATAGAAACCGTTTCTTCCCCTGCATACGCGGTAGGGACAGTAAACAGGAAGGAGCAGAGCGCCAGCGTAATGCCGGATACAAAAGATGCATAAATACGTGCATAGTGTTTTCTGTCTGTTTTTTTCATATCAGTTTTCCTCCAGTCAGATTCTGTTTGATGAACTGTATCCGATTCTACCGGCAAACTGTGAAGTTCCTGCGAAGAAATCCTGTTTTTTCTGTGTTTTACAGAACACATGAAGACACACGGGGACGGTCCTTTTGTGTTGCAGTCCCGGCCGGGGGACACACGGGGACGGTCCTTTTGTGTTACAGTTCACGGCCTTACCGGCCGGGACT
>JAFOJB010000113.1 GCA_017420455.1 Blautia sp. | reverse complement strand
CTTTGAAGGGGTAAACAAAATTGTTATTCCCGGCCTCGGACAGGAAAGAAGCTTTGTAGTTATAAAGAAGACGGGAGATACTCCGAAGAAATATCCCGGTAAGCCCGGACACAGTACTGATATTTCTGCAGAGCAGTGATCTTTTTATCCGTATAGGCCGTCGTATTACCGCCTGTCACCCTGGCGAGCTGCTCCCAGGTTCCGCCGGGAGCCCTGCGGTAGATCCGGTATCCATCGGCGCCGCTCACAGGGTTCCAGGAAAGCGTATTCACCATGGAGTTCTGGGCCCGCACAGTAGTTTTTGTTTTTCCGAGAACTATCTTCACCGACGCCACAGGGGAATACGTCTTGCTGAAAAGCCTGCTCCCGTTCACGATCTTATAAGCCTTTACGGCGTATCTTCTGGTAGTACCGGGACTGAAATACTTCCCGGAGGACACTTTTTCCAGATCCGTATAGGAAAGCTTTCCGGCCCCCTCCACGTATCTCAGATAGGTTTTTGTTCCGTCGCCTGCTACAGTATATACCGCGTATCCATCGCAGCCAGATACCTGAGACCAGCTGATGGTAATCTTGTTATAGGCGGTCATTACCGCGGAAGCTGCTGCGGGAGCCGCAGGCTTTACCGTAAAGCTGCATTTTACGACCATTCCGGGATTCTTGTTGCTGTAACAGGTAACCACTGCAGTACCCGGATTCAACGCTGTCACAAGTCCGCTGGAATCCACATCCGCGACAGATGAGTTGCTGCTTTTCCAGGTAAGTCCCAGACTTCCGAAGGAGGCCGGCGCAACATTGGGATTCAGCTGATATACCTCTCCGGAAACAAGAGTTGCCGAAGAAACAGGTAAAGAAATCTGCGGCGCATAGTTTTCTGTCCTGGTATGTGCCTTGATCCTCGGGCAGCAGGGCTTTCCATCAATACCGGTCACGCCCAGGTCGATCCAGGATCCGTTGTGATAACAGAATCCCTGGTTCGGTGCACACGCTGAAACCGCCTCAAGCCAGGGCTTTCCTTTCTGCGTGTAAACGTAGGACTGCTCGATGCCAAAATTGATCTTCTCGGTTCCCGCATTCCTGAGCCTTACGGAGAATTTCGTCCCGGGAGCGATCTCGATGCCTCTGCCAAGGGGAACATTGTCCACGCCCCCGAAGGTCTGGGTATATGTGGTGGAACGGAAAGCCAGCGTTCCGCTGGTGGGATTTGTCTCATCCGTCAGGCCTACATAAATCTCGATCACAAATTTGTTGTTGTCAGAGTTGGTTACAAGAGAAATCTCTCCAAGAGACTCGGCAAGACCATTTCCGGCCTTTGCATCATAGATGCAGGCCGCGGAAGACCCCGGTTCCAGATTGAAGGTGGTAAGAGTCGCCGCTCCATCGTAGAAATAATTGTTCTTGTAATCCACGTCCACATTGGCGGTCATCGCTACGACATCGCTGATGGAGGTATCCTGGTAGGAAAGGTAGAAATAACCCTGGTCTCCCTTTTCCGTGCCCCAGCTGTTCTTCACGATCCAGGCTCCGTCCGAAGTGATCTTTGACGCGGCAATGAAGTTGTTCTTCGAGTAGCTGTTGTCCCAGCCCACGATGGTCACCGCATGGTTGATCCCGGCGCTTTTTCCGGCATAACCCATGGCGGCAGTGTCTTCATTATAGTGGTCAAGGTTCATGTCGATCAGGACGCCTACAGATTTATAGGCGTAGACCAGCTGTTTTACCCTTGAAACAGAATAATTCGAAAAAACGGCATCCTGCATATAGGCGTCCGTATCATACGCCTGTGCTGTACCGGGATTTACCCAATCCGTATACTTCGGATACTTCGCGTCCACTGCCATACCGGCCCAGGTGCTGAGGTACACTGCGCCAAGCTCCATATTGCCGCCTTCCAGGTAGCTGCCGCTCCTCAGCAGCACATTGTCTCCCGGCGTATTTCCCAGAGGATCGTTCTCACGGTTGTAGATAAAGTAAGAGAGCTGTTCCTCCGAAAGATCGTAGACGCCCTTTTTGCGGAGCAGCAGGGAGGATTCCATCAGGGAAGCGATGGAATAAGCCCAGCAGTTGTTGAAGGGATTCTGGTTCTTGACCGGGGTTACATACCCTTCCTCTCTGGCATCGAAGGCAGTGGGGAGCGCCGCATAGGCAATGCCCAGCTCCTCATCCCCTGTCTCGCTGCTTTCCGCTACCTCCGGAGCTTTCATAAGCTCCGGAAGATTTTTAAAGGGTTCCTGCTCTGCCGCGCGTTCTTCATCCGTCAGCTTTCTGCCCTTGATATAGCGGATCCCTTCTTCCGTCTCTCCAGGTACGGACCCGTCTCCCAGCAGCTCCTCTGTCCCCGCGCTGAGCGCAGCACTCTGTCCATCATAGAGCTCTTCGCCGTATGACGCCGGACCGGCGATCTCGTCTCCAAGTATTTCCGTTTCTCCTACGGTGTTTTCTCCCAGCTCATCTCCCACCGGAAGAAGAAAACCGGCAGCGCCGCCATTATCCGCTGAAACCGAACCGGAACCAAGAATATCCCCTGACAGCTCATAGGAAAGATCCTCTTCGGCGCCGGTATTTGTAAGAGCATAATCCTCCGGAAGCGCATCCACGTATCCTGAATCCAGGCCTGAGGTCAACTCTTCCGCCGGAACCATACCGGCAGAAGAAACTGCCATTGTGCCCGCAAGAATCGCTGAAAGTATTATGTTGCATTTCTTTTTCTTCACTTATTGCCCTCCTGAATCCTTTACTGATTTTCGTAATAAGCTGCGGTTTTCCGTCCTTACCCCGTTTATGCAAATTGCTTATACGAAGTTATTCTACCCCAGTTCACAGGGAATGTCTACCCGAAAATATCTGCAAAAAATGAATTTCGTTCCTCCATCGTTACAGTTCACGGCCTCGCCGGCCGGGGACTGATGTGTTTTCGGCATCTGTCTGCCCTCCTGACTGCAGGAACACAGGGCGAGGAGCCGTCCGCCTTATATAATGTCTGTTCCCGGCATTCACATGCTGCCAAAGGGTTACATTTCCCGACACGTGAAGCAGTAGACAGCAACTCCGTATCACGCATAGGTCTGAATGAATTCCGCGCATTTTACGTGCCTGCTCCAGTAGATCCGGCTTCCGACCAGGTTTTCAGAACTCCACTCCACGCGAAGGGCCGCCAGAATATTGTCCAGGGAATAATTTCCGGCGCAGCGTGTGAGGATCCTGTCTGCGGCTGCTGTCCCTCCCAGATGGGCGATCTCGCAGTACATCATGATGGCGCAGGTATTATTTGTATGACAGGTCTGACATCTTGCTGCATATACCTTCATCGACTCTGTCACCATTTCGTCCTGTACGGCTTTCCCGGTATCTGTCACGAGGAGCTTCTTCAGAACCTGGATTTCCCTGTCATTGGGTTTCCAGCGGGTATTGACCCAGTTCACGGAAAGCTTATCGGCGATCAGGCCGTTGGAATCAACTGCTGCGAAGGTTCCGGGATCTCTGTCCTGGATGGTACGGATCAGACGCTGGGCTTCATTGCCATAGAAGGCTCCCCAGCCCAGCGTACAGGTATACTCAATACTGCTGTTGGCATAAGGCGGCGTATAGTTTCCATAATCCCTCACACCGTAAACCTGGCCGCCGGTCTCCACGGCTCCGATGATATTGTTCAGCACCGTGTAGTCTGCCGCGGACATGCCGGTTCTGGCGCTGGTTCCATAGGTGTCCTGTATCTCCGACTTCAGGGACAGCGTAAGCGAGGCCTTATTGGAATCGCTGTATACGTTTCCATAGTATTCCTTCACGATCGTCTGTACATAATAGGTATATGTGACACCCCGCTGCACCTTCTGATCTGTAAAGGAGATCCTGGAAGCATCCTTGATCGTAGACCGGAGCTTATAGCTTCCGCTCCCCTCCTTCCGGAAGACCCGGTAGCCGCTGCCTGCTTTCTGCTGTACCCATTTTACCCGTATGCCGCCGTTGTTTTCCTGCAATGTCACCTTCTGGGCAGGAGCGCTGGTGGTAATGGCCGTACCGATGGTATACAGACCCTGGTAAATTATTCCGTTGATATTCCGGTAAGCCCGGACGCAGTACTGATATCTGCCGAGTGCTGCCGGATTCCTGTCTGTGAAGGTGGTGCTGCTTTTCTTTGCTGTACTGCCGATGTTCGTCCAGGCAGCGCCTGCCACAGGCCTTCTTCGGTAGATGATGTACCCGTCCGCTCCTTCCACCTGGTTCCAGGTGATGACATTCTGCACCGCCTTCAGGGCTTTTGCCTCGGAAACCGTCTTCTCCAGCCAGACCCGGACAGACGCCGTGGGGGAAGTGCCGGCGCTGAAATACCGTTTTCCTGACACGTCCCGGTAGGCCTTTACACAGTACCGGTAGGTATTTCCCGGGCAGAAGAACCTTCCGGCTGCGGCGCTTTCCGTATCGGTGAAGGTGAGCCTGCTTTCTCCGGCGACATACGCCCTGAAATGCTTCGTCCCGCTTTCATCCACTGTAAAGACCACATATCCGCTGGCACCGGAAACCTTTTTCCAGGAAACCTTTACCTTATTGTAGGCCGGCTGGCTTACCTTCACCGCGGCCGGCGCCGCCGGCTGATTCACCGACGCGGCTCCTGCAGCTGGTGAAAAAAGGAAAAGACCCAAAAGAACCAGACAGCCGCAGAGCCATCTTCTAAGAACCTTGTTCATGAATACCTCCTGCATCCTTCCCCGCGTCCTGGTGGTCTGTCTCAATGACTTCTGAAGCCAGATGGACAGCAGAGAAGATTCCTGTTCTGATCAGCATTGTTACAAAAATATGAACATCATTTTACACCATTTTTTCACATCTGTCCAGCCATGAACAAAAAAACACCGGCTGCGGGCGGCAGCCGGTAATCTTTTGTAAACGAAAATATCTTTTTATTTGTAGAGCGGTCCGTAATTCTGGCAGGCTCTGAAATCCGCGCCTTCCCTGTCCATTCCGAAAGCGTTCCATGCAGCCGGACGATAGATCTTCTCTACCGGTACGTTGTGCATGGCAACCGGGATGCGGAGCATGGAAGCCATAGTGATCAGATCCGCGCCTACATGGCCGTAAACAGAAGCGCCGTGGTTTGCGCCCCATGCACGCATCATCTCATAGGCTGTCTTGAAGGGGCTTCCCTCCTTGCCGTCGCATCTTGGAGCGAACCAGGTGCAGGGCCAGGTATAGTCTGTTCTCTTCCAGAGAGTATCTGTTACTTCATCCGGAAGACGCACGCTCCAGCCTTCTGCGATCTGAAGCACCGGGCCAAGACCTTTGACAAGGTTCAGACGCATCATGGTCATCGGCATCTCTGCGTTGGTAACGAATCTGGAGGAATAACCGCCGCCGCGGAAATATCCGTTGTCGGCCGGTGCCCACTGGGTAGCCTCTGCCATCTTCCTGATATCTTCCTCGGTGACATCCCACCACTGTTTGCAGACCGGGTTTCCGTTCTCATCGGTGCATACGCCGGAGAAATCCAGACAGGAAGCGCCGGAGTTGATCAGATGTACGAAGCCGTCCGCCTCTTTAGCGTGTCCTTCCAGCTCATAGCCCGTAACTCTCTTTACTGCGTCAGAGCTCCAGTAGGTACGGACATCGGAGAACATGGAAGCACGGCCGGTCAGCTGCTTCTGGAACAGCATGCAGAGTCCGTTCAGGACATCGTTCTCGGTAGCGAGGATGTAGGGCTCTCTTGCACCGTCATAGTCGAAGGTAGTCGCAAGGAAGGATTCCGGATAATCACAGTTCGGATAGAAATCCGTCCACTGTCTCTGGCCCTGGAAACCGCCGGCGATGGCATTGTGTCCAAGAGCTTCTTCCGGGAACTTCTCTGCAAGCTTCTCGTTTCCTCTCATGAGGTCCTTGATGATGATGTACATCTTTACGGTGAATTCCCACTGCTCGTCCTTTACCTCGCGGGATTTCTGAATCCAGTCCGGGTTCTTGTCGAAGCACTCTTTGCAGTGCTCCTTTGTCCATGCAAGGGCTCTCTGGAATTCTTCCTCGTCATAAATACCCTCGGACATACGGCGGATGATCTCAACCTCGTCCACAGACTCTACGCGCATGCCAAGATAGGACTCGATGAAATCCTGGTCGATGATGGAGCCGCCGATTCCCATGGTAACAGAACCGATCTGCAGATAAGAAGTACCGCGAAGGGAAGCAACTGCCACCGCGCTGCGGCCGAAACGGAGAAGCATCTCTACGACATCATCCGGAATCACTTCATCGTCCGCATCCTGGACATCATGTCCATACATGCCGAATGCCGGAAGGCCTTTCTGTGCATGGGTAGCAAGAACAGATGCAAGGTAGACAGCGCCGGGACGCTCGGTAGCGTTAAGGCCCCATACACCCTTGATCGTGGTCGGATCCATATCCATTGTCTCGGAGCCATAGCACCAGCAGGGTGTTACGGTAAGGGTGATATCCACGCCTTCTTTTTTGAATTTTTCCGCGCATGCGGCGCTCTCTCTTACACGGCCGATCGTGGTATCGGAAATAACAACCTTTACAGGCGTCCCGTCCGCATAGCGAAGGTTCTCTTCATAGAGCTTTTTTGCCTTCAGAGCCATTCCCATGGTCTGCTCTTCCAGGGATCCGCGGACGTCCAGCGGTCCTTTACGGCCGTCGATAACAGGTCTGATTCCGATAACCGGATGTCCTCCGATCAGAGTTCTTGTGTCTGCCATAATATAAACCTCCCAACACTAGTGCTGCTGTCCGGTATTCTCTGCGGCGAGACCGCGAACTGCAGCAGTTTTTCAGTATTCTTGTTTCTGTACACTATTATACAATTGAAATTCCGGAAATACTTGTGTTATAATAGCCAAAAGTAGGACAATATTCACCTTTTTATAAATCATCTTCACAGGAGAGAGACCATGCATGACCCGGGAAGAAACGAAAACCGTCCGCGCGGTACATATGAATTTCCCTTTGAATTTCACCACATCACCTCAGCCCACCCCCGCTATGTCATGTCCTATCACTGGCATGTGGAGTATGAAATCATGCGGATCCTGTCCGGGACGCTGCATGTGACTCTTGACGAGAAAAGCTTCACTGCGGGCCCCAAAGATGTGATCTTTGTTCACAGCGGGGTCCTTCATTCCGGCATCCCGGAGAACTGCGTCTATCAGTGCATCGTCTTCGATATCAACGCCTTCCTGAAGGCCAGCACCCTCTGCGCCCAGTACATGCAGAAGATCATCCATCAGGAGGTGATGGTCTTTCCTCATTTCACGGAAAAACAGCCGGAAATCCTGGAAGCCGTCAATTCCGTCTTCAAAGCCCTGTGGCATCAGGAGCCCGGGTATGAAATGACGGTTATTGGACAATTTTACCACTTTTTCGGTATCGTTTTTGGTAATCATTACTTTCTGGAGGGCGTCTCTCAGGCCAGACGGGACTATAAGAGGATCCACCAGCTGAAACAGGTAGTGGATTTTATCGAGAAGAACTATGATTCCCCCATCACACTGGACCAGCTTTCAGCCTCTGTCTCCATGTCCCCCAAATATTTCTGCCGCTTTTTTTCCGAGATGACCCACCAGACCCCCATGGACTATCTGAACCGGCAGCGGATCGAGCAGGCCTGCTACCAGCTCTCCTCCACCGCCGACCCGATCACCGAGGTCGCATACCGGAACGGGTTCAACGATCTCTCCTACTTCATCCGGACCTTCAAAAAATACAAAGGAACCACCCCGGGGAAATACCGGAAACTGTAAGCCGTCCAGATCTCCACCGGGTTGGGACTGCATGTGTCCTCCAGGTGCTTTACGCTTTCTTTTTCTTTCTTCCGGCAAAGAGAAGACAGAACATATACAGCAGCAGAGAGACGGCGCTCACCAGAGCACCTTCCCGCAGCCAGGGGGCATGGAAGGTAAGCAGAAGGGTATGATCCCCTTCCGGGATCCTGCAGGCGATAAATCCAAGGTCGCCCCGGAGGACGTCCGTCTCTTTGCCGTCTATTCTGATGCTCCAGCCTTCCCCATAGGGAATGGTAAAGAGGAGGAAGCCATCCTTCTCTATATGGGCCGTTCCCTCAATACGGTTGTCCTTCTGCGGCGCGAGAAGCGTTACAGTACTGCCGTTCTTCTTTTCCTGCTGCCCCTGCCCTGCCGGCTTCTTCTGTTCTTCCTGTTTATCCTGTTTTTTCTCCCTTTCCGTTTCTTCCTGCTTTTCCCCTTCTTCCTGTTTTTCCTCTTCTTCCTGCCCTTCCGTTTCTTCCTGTTCTCCTGTTTCTTCCTGTTTTTCCTGTCCTTCCCCTTTTTCCTTTTCCTCCCGTTTCTCTCCCTCCTCTTCGTATCCGGGAAGCTCTTCCAGGGAGGCGATCTGCTCTCCGTCAGGCAGCGCCACCACGGAATTCAGGAGGAAATTCCGGGTTTCGGGGGTACAGAGCTTTCGCAGGCTCTCCTCCGAAACAGACCGGTCAAAATATCTTGCAACGCCTGTATCCAGTCTGTTCTTGTAAACCTTTATGATTCCATATTCTGCCACCAGTTCAAAATGCTCTGTATCTCCGATTCCTCCCTGGGAGAGCACATACCGGACGCCCATGGCCGCGTCGAAGGCGGCGTCCTGCATGATGCCGGCAAAGAGGAAGTGGTTCCGGTCCGGATAATGGATCTCCGGGCAATACGTATCCACAAAGTCGATGAGATACGCATTCTGTACCGAATTGTAGGAGGTAAGTCCCCGGTAGCCCTGGGCCAGTCCGTCCATGGAGATGGTCGTGGTATTGGGAATATAATCCTTTTCGACCCGGACAAATTCCGGGTCCGACATTTCTATATAAGAGAGCGCATTCTGGATATCCGGGTTGTACAGATCCCGGAAATACCCCTGGGGATAGGAAATCTTCGCATAGGCAATGCGGACCGGATCGTCTGAATCCATGGCCTCCTCGAAGGCTTCCACCTCCTCCGGGAACCTTTCTCCCGGCGTATCCAGCCTTCTTAAGGAAGCCCGGTCCTCATAGTTCGTCCAGCCCTCCATCCCCACATTCACAAGGATCAGTCCGGTAAGTACCCACATGGATATCCGGCGCAGGGTTTCCTTTTTTGTCCGGGATGCCAGGAACATG
>JAFOJB010000112.1 GCA_017420455.1 Blautia sp. | reverse complement strand
TGTACAACCCGTCCCTGGACAGACGTCTGCCATTCATGACCTTTTTCGCATCTCCACCATACTCTTTTATTGGACTGTGTACACAG
The DNA here is from genome assembly GCA_017420455.1 of Blautia sp. Lineage (GTDB taxonomy): Bacteria > Bacillota > Clostridia > Lachnospirales > Lachnospiraceae > Blautia_A. Next base: position 4,997 of record JAFOJB010000112.1, on the reverse strand, counting down.
GTCGGACGGCATCAGGCCTCCGTTCTTTGTCGGATGCCATTGCGCCGCGATTGCAGGACACAGGGTCTTAAGGTCATTTTTCCCCCGGATATATGTCTTCAATTCCTGGCATACCGGACATCCCAGGCCTGCGGCACGCGCTGTTGTCTTAGCCTGCCATTCGTGTCCTTTTTCGCATTTCCACCATGGCCGGAGAGTGGTTTCGACCCGTACGGTTTCCGGCGTCAGGCTCCCGTTTTTTTCCGGATGCCATTGTGCCGCGATCTCCGGATAAAGTGACGCAAGGCAGTTCTCCGAAGTAATCTTAATCCTCCCCATCTTTCCCTCCTGAAAAATCAATTCCTGAGAGTACTTCCTCTGCCATCGTCTTGTCGCTGTCTGATTCTGCTCCCGGCACTGCCGGGTTGGCTTCCTCCAGAAGAAACTTTCCCAAAACTTTTCTCAGATCCATCACGCTTACGATTTCCTGTTCCAGGCTCCTGGTATAAACATCAAGGTCAACGCTCCTGTCTGAAAGTCCCATATCTGCCAAAGCTTCTTTCCTGGATTTTTCATCAGCCGCCTTCATCAGATACGTGACCTGCTTCGTAAGCCGCCCCTGTGTATCCTGCAAACGTCTGATGTCTTCTGTAAGCTGCTCCATCCCCTTGCGAAAGTTTTTATTCTCTGCCCGGAGTGCCTCATTCGCGCGGGACAGGCTTTCATTCTTTGCAGCAAGCCGCCCCACCGTTTCCCTTGTTTCCGCGATCTGGCGGCGCTGGATGAATCCCGGCTGGTTCATGAATTCTTCTATCGTCGATGCCTTCAGCAAGGTATTCCTGCTGATCTGCGCGGTCAGGCTCCTCGCCCTGTTGATTTCATCCATACGGGCAGTACAGCTCTTTTGGCGCACTGTAACAGCCCCGGTCTGCGGATTCTTTTCCCTGGCGGGCCGCATGAAATGATAATCCCTGACACCTTCCAGGCCGCTGATGTTCGCCCCGGCCCATTCGGCGAGTTCCGTCGCCTTGATCTTTCCGCGCTTTGTCTCCGCATATTTCACTACTGCTTCTAAAAGCAGTTCTTACGTATATTTCTGTGTTCTTGCCATTCCTCGTATTTCTCCTTTGCATAGATTTCACAGCCCATCCGGTACCTGCAGGCGTCTGTCTGGACGGCCAGGAACAATTCCTCCATGGATATGTCCTGTCCCTTTACCTTCATCGTGTTGTTCATGAATCCGATCACCCGCTTTGCCCCTTCATCCGCACGCTTTTTCTGTGCCTCCATGAATTCCGCCAGTTCTTTCGCGGAAGGCCTGTAATACCTGCATCCCATGCAGTCCTCCAGATGCCCTTCTTTTATGCAGTCGTAAAGATCCTCCCGGTCTGCAAGACGTCTTTCCGAAGTACAGCTTTCCCCCGATAGGATACTGGAAAGTTCTCCGCGCCGGTACTGTTCCCTGGCATAACGTTCCCCGTAATCCATCCGTCTCTGCAGCCGGATCACCGAGGATGCCCAGATCGTCTCCGAAATGTTTGTATAATACCCGGAACTCGTATTGATGTGTACATGGTCCGCCAACTGCCGGCAGATATCCTCGCCGGCGTTCTGGAAATACAGGTTTGCCATCGCGATCGGCCTGCTGTCACCCGCAGAGACGACCTCAAACTCGCTGATGCCGGCGGCATACTTCGCGAACTCATACCGGGGGTTCCCGATGATGCATTCCCTCATGAATGCTTCCAGCAGGTGGTTGAAGGCATTCAGGGAAAGCATCTCATTCACCATCAGCTCACTGTATTCAAAAAGAAAACGCCGCTCCTGGGCGGCGGTCATCCGCTGGTATTCTTCAATCGCGGCCGCCACGGCCGTATCCGGGATCTCATACGTGGATTCCGCGTAATCCTTTTCCACGTCGTAGTATACTGTCCGCCTGCCCTTTTTCAGCTTTGTCCTCCGCACGGTGAGGAGGATCCTGCCATCCGCAGTCCTCCGGATGCATTCCCTCGGCGTGACCAGCATCTCCGTTGCCCTGAGCGGGAGGATAAATGTTATATTTACCCAGAAATACACGGGGAACCACCGGCGGAAGGTTTCCTCGTCCGGGGTCTCCCGGTAAATACGGTTGATCTCGTTTTCAATGGCCAGGTAGTTTATTACAGGGGAGAGCGTCCGCTGTCCCGGCCGGCTTTCCTTTATCAGCGCGGTCCTGGCCAGGACCGCCTGGATCTGCCTGTCCGGCGTCCCGATAAAGCCCAGGAAATCCTCCACTGCCGAAGCGCCGCAGACAGTCAGTCTGTATCCGCTGTCTCCAAAACCCTGCAGGAATTCCCTGACTACACCCAGTTTTTCCCTGGAGATCGTCTGATACACATACACCCCTGTGCAATAGATGGCATAACAGCGCAGCATATCTTTCATGGTGGCAAGGCTGACCCCGAATTCTTTGCCGGCATGATTCTTGTAGGCCGCAGGCTCCATGGAAAAATCTATTCCGAACCTCTTCACGCCGGAGTATCCTATCCAGACGTCATCTTCAAATGCACCTGACAGTTTTCCTTCTTTAACCAGTTTTGCATGAAGCTGCCGGCACTTCACAAGAGTCTGCGGGCTGTATATATGGCTCCTGTAGATCACCACTTCTTCTGATTCGATTTCCCGCAATACGTTATTCATCCAATCCCTCCTTAATCAGCTTCCTGACAGCAGCCCTGTCTTTATACGGCATGTCCCGGATCACATCGTTCAGGATCTCCTGGAACGCCGGTATGATGCACTTTTTCAATGCCGCCGCATACTTGATGTTCCCGCTCTTCCTGTATTTCTCCGCATAGTCGCGGATAACGCGAATCAGCGACGTGATTCCTTCACTCGTAAAGATGTGGCTGGGACAAAGGTTCGCGATGCACGATTCATAGAGCGGATGATCACAGCAAAGTCCAAGGGCTTTCCTCTTACAGAAGACCCCTTCTTCTTTTGCCTTGCCCTGTCCCTGGGCGACAGCCAGCATTGCTTTCAGGGCTTTTGCAGGTACCTTTGTCTCTCCCTGCGAGAGTTTTCCGTATATTTCCTCTGACGCTGCAAGCACAGCCCCTGAAGTTTCAAGCTCATAAGCACTCAACGGGATTTTTTTCATCAGAAGCGTCTGGTCCCGGGCCGACAGACACTTAAACGTATCCGGATATGCCGCCAGCAGGGCATGATAAAGATCCGCCCCGAAAACCCCTCGCTGCATCATCATGAACAGTACGACACCTGCAGTCTCCCCGGTCAGGCCATGGTCCCTCAAGTAGATAACCGTCGTGTCCGCATCTGCGTGGTTCCTGGCATAAGCCGCGATGACGTGGGAGACCAGGACGGTATTCCCGTTATCGCGTGCCGCCTGTTCCAGCCCCTGCAGGTAAGATTTGTTCAGGCGCCTGGATGATATGTGGCGCGTCCCGGTGATCTTAAGGATCTCCTCTCCAAAGAAGTCACGGCAGTCGACCCGGTTCCTGTACCTGTAGATGCGGCAGGTTTTCATATATCCTTCGCCGGAAACAAGGTGGTGGCATTCCGCAATCAGCGTCAGCTTCCCAAAGAATGGCCGCAGCTCCGGCAGGATCTCTGACCTGAGCCTGCCATGCCCGGTTTTCTGCGGCACGTTGTATGCCATTTCGATCCTGCGGATAACATACATGGCGACGGTTTCATAGACTTCATCCTGTATTGCCCCGCGCAGGATATCCTCTTTCAATGTTTCCGTACAGACCCCGAAGGGATTGCTTTCCCCCTTCAGGTTCGGATACACCCAGCGGGAACAGATGTCTGATGCCCGCCACCCGCAGATGTAGTGGCAGGCGAGGAACATCCACATCTCCGCATACCAGCTGTTATCCAACGCTTTTTTCGTGAGGCCGTGCTCCCGCTCATAGCCGGTATTGAACAGGATCTTCGCCAGGTGTGCGAACTCCTCATAGGTGTATGCCGGCAATGCCTCGCTTTCATCCTTTTTCAGGGCAAGCCTGTGATACCTTACCGTTTCCCTGGAAGATGCATATGTAAAAAAATCCGCAAGAAAGCTTTTGGTCTTTCCCGTCTCTGCAGCTTCGACCGCGGCAATGATGTCATTATCCGAAGCAATGGAAAGATCCGGGATCTCAAAAACGATCCTGACAAAGCCCGTAAGGGAAGGGGTATAAATATTTCCCCTATCTTCCATGAATGCCAGGTAATTCTCCACACACCGCCGCGTAGTCCCATGTCCTTTCGAATCCGTGAGAATCCGCGCAACCTTTTCCCGTTCTGAAACTCCAAAATCCTCAAAGAATCCCCTGCTCTCGTAATCCAGGAATTCTGTGTCGTCCCTCCGGATGTAGAAATCATCCCTTCCAGGTACGCTGAAAAAGACCTTGTCCGGCGGGATCACTTCAATTCCGAAGTAACGGTGCTTTTCCAGGAACTCGATATACTTTGTCCTGTCAGCGGCCTGCCGGGATGAAAACCGGCTGCCGTCATACGCCTCCAGGAATTCCCGCAGGCTGATAAAGTCTGCCTTCTGTCTTCTGATCTCAGCCAGGGACGATCCTGTAATCATGCCGTCCTCATACCCGATCTCTCCTGAGTCGATATGATCCCGCAGGACCGCCGCGCGGATGCCCAGGAAGCGGGACGCCGCCTCCACTGTCATTGGGGCGGGTACAAACTCCAGGCCCATCACATCCCCTCCTTCCCGGCGTCCTCCAGGATCCGCGCCTGAAAACTGTACGAAGTCTCCCGGAACAGCCGGATCATGTCCGCATTCTCATGGATGTATTCGTTCATTGACTCCTGGCTTGAATCCCCGCGCCACCGCATGATCTCCCCGCTCGTCAGCCCTGCCTTTGTCAGAAGGTACATCGTGAACCAGTGGCGGAACATATGTGCCCCCGGATACTCTGCCTCATAGGCATCGATAAACGCCGCGTGTTCGGCATATGTCCCCTGTTTCTCGCAGGTGGCCCGCAGCGCCGGCATAAACCGCTGGTAAAACAGGG
>JAFOJB010000111.1 GCA_017420455.1 Blautia sp. | reverse complement strand
TGCTGATCCCGGTTTACCGCGGGATCGATCCCGGAACTCTCCCTGAAGGTCTGAAGGAGCTTCAGGCCCTGGACATGGAGAAGCTTGGCTATATGCAGGATCTGGTCCACGGAATCCAGAAGTTCACGGGAGAAAAGGAGAAGCCCGGTACGGAAAAGACACCGGAGAACGCCGCGCCCAAAATTGAGAAATGGCTGAAACGGACCTTTCTTCTGCTGGAGGAGGGAAACTTTGAATCCGCGGAGAAATACTGCAACCAGGTGCTGGACGAGGATCCCGAAAATGCAGGAGGATATCTTGCGAAGCTTCTCCTGGAGCGAAAGGTAAAAACCACCGGGGAGCTTTCAGAAAGCGAGGGACAGAAGCCTCTGGACGATGATCTTTACTATCAGCGGATCCTCCGCTACGGAGATGAGGAGCAGAAAGCAAAGATCCTGTCCGTCAACCAGGCGATTCATTTCCGCGTGGAGCTGGAAAAGAAGGAAGAGAGATATCATGAAGCCATCGCCCTGATGGAAGAGGGAAGCCGCAGTTCTGTAGAAGAGGCAGCGGAGAAGTTCGAGGAGCTCTCCGGATACAGAGATTCCATAGAGAAGGCGGAAGAATGCCGATTCAATCTGGAAACGAAGGAGAAGGATCCGGTTTACGAAAACGCCGTCCGGAAGCTGGAACAGTCGCCGGATGATGAACTGGTGCTTAACGAAGTCCTGGCATTATTGGAGAGGATCAGGGGATGGAAGGACACAGACCATCTGCTGGACGTTGCCGGCCAGAAGCTGAAAGATCTAAAGGAAAAGGAAGAGAAGGAGCGCCAGGAGCAGGAAAGGAAACGGATCAGAAAAAAAAGGAAAAGGAGAAGACGCAGGATCGTTTTCCTTCTGCTCCTTGTATTGCTGGCTGCAGGCCTGATCAATGAATGGAAACCTGTGCTGTGGCCCTATGTTTCGGAAAATGAAGACCTGAAGACGGTAAGGACATTTGCCGAGGAGAAGCTTCCGAAGGAAATGACCAGTCTTCTCTCAGAGAATAAATCTGTCTATGCCCGGCAGAATGTTTCCCTGTATCTGCCGGGGGACAATACCTTTAAGGAAACGGAGGCCGGAGAAGGGACGATCAAATTCATCTCCTCCTATGACTATGTCGGCCAGGCGCTTTCAGAAGCTCTTAAGCTTTCTCTGGAGGAAGGAGATGTGATCAGCGTCGTCCATGAATACCAGGAAGGCCTCGGCGCCATGTTTGACATGGATACGGAAGATATCGTCAAGGCCTTTGAGAATGCCTATGGATATCAGAAGGATGTGGACTACAGGATCGTTTCCTCCATGATGGATAAAGCCGGCAGATGCACAGGGATCGCATATACGGTAAATTATCTGGGGGACGCCGTACAGGAGGCCTCCAGGGTGAAACATTTCCGTGTGTTTATTTCTGAAGGGGAATTCTACGGGATCGAAGCGGATATCAATTCGGAAAACAATGTGAAGAACGAAATGATCAAAGCCTCCCTGGACAGCTTTTCCCTTGCGGAGGAATCGGACCTGAAAACAGCCATAGATACTCTCCAGAAGAGATTTGGGCTGTTATCCCCTGAAGAATAAATATTGTAATGAAGCATTAAAGTCATTATGGAAAATATCGACAATCAACAGAAAGAAACGCTGCAGGAGCAGCTGGGCAGGTACCTGCCCTTTAATCCGCAGGAAGAAAAGGACGTGTCAGAGATCCTCCGCCGGCTTCTTCTCGGGGAGGACATCTGGACAAGAGAAAACAAGGCCGCGCATCTGACAGCGTCGGCCTGGGTGGTGTCCCCGGACAGAAACGGGATTCTGATGTGCTATCATAAACTGTATCGATCCTGGTCCTGGCTGGGGGGACATGCGGATGGGGAAAGAGATCTGTTAAAGACCGCCCTCCGGGAAGTCCGGGAAGAGAGCGGACTGAAAATGGTCCGCCCTGTTCTCGGAGACATATATTCCGTTGAAATACTGACGGTGGACGGACATGAAAAGCATGGAGAATATATCTCTTCCCACCTGCATCTCAATGTAACCTATCTGCTGGAAGCAGATCCCTCGGAACCGCTGAAGATCAAAGAGGACGAAAATTCCGGCCTTGCCTGGTTCTCTCCGGAGGAAGCGGTAAAAGCCTCCTCGGAGCCCTGGTTCCGGGAGAGAATCTACAGCAAACTGAATGAAAAGCTGAAGCAGTACCCGGTATAGGGGCTGATCCGGGATTTTTTGAACACACGGGGACGGTCCTTTTGTGTTATTTGAACACAAAAGGACCGTCCCCGTGTGTTCAACTGAATGAAAAGCTGAAGCAGTACCCGGTATAAGGGCTGATCCGGGATTTTTTTATTCATCATACAGCGCGTAGCTGATCTCATCCAGCTCTGCGTGCCGGTATTCCGGCCAGCTGTACTGGTTCATGTAATCCCCGAGATAGTGGTAGCGGGATTCTTTCTGTTTGTCCAGCCAGTCGTAGAGATCGCATTCGATCTTGTCTACATTGATGGCCATGCTTCCACGCTGTTTGGTGATGATTCCGTTCAGCTTCAGATGGGTAAAGGTATTCTGCAGGTCCTGGCGGAGGTTGCTCAGATAAGAGGATTTCTTTTCCGGATCTCCATCGTCCTCCCAGAGACAGGCGATCAGTTCCCCGTTGGTGGTCTGGGCGCCCCGGTTGTTGACCAGCACTGCCACGACCTCCTTGGTCTTTGTATATTTGAAGGCTACCGGCTTCCCATCCACGAACAGCTCGAAATTGCCGAAGGTCTGGGCAAACACTCTTTTGTTAAAGCTGTTCTGCTCCAGAGAATACCGGAGTTCCTGCATTTCCCTGCCGATGGCATCCCTGGAGGCAGGCTTCAGGATGTATCCGCTGAACGAAGACCGATGGCCTCGTAGGCAAATTCTTTGTGCTCCGTCACAAAGATCAGGTTGATAAAGGGGTAAAGATCCTTCAGGTACTGCCCGAGATTGAGCCCGTCCAGCTCCGGCATGGAGACATCCAGAAAAGCGACGTTGACTTCCTGCTTTCTGGCTTCTGCCAGGGCGGTAAGGCTGCTGTCAAAGCAACGCAGCTCGGCGTCGGGCTGTACTTTGGATATGATGCCGGAAATTTCCTGTAAAGCGTCCGGATTGTCGTCTACTGCGTATATTGTCATAACAGGCCTCCTTCTTCATTAAGATTGATGGAGCGTACCTTCTGATTTTTCCGCTGCTCTGCTGTCATATAAAGAGGATCCGGTTCCCCGACGACCAGGGTATCTCCTCCGTTGACGGCCGCATCGCGAAGGGGGCCCGCGTTCATATCTGCAATTACCAGGGCGGCAAACCGGTCGTAATTGTCCTCATCGATCACCGGGAAATGGTGCTGCATACGGTACCAGTGCTGGGGATCATAGCCCATGCTCCCGATGTACAGACGGTCTGCCGTAGCGGCAACCTCGTCGAGCCCGGCCTTCTGCCCGGCGGAAAGATCCATATCCTCACAGAAGAGCAGCGCGTAGCCGCGGAGGATCTGGTCCCGTACGGTCTCTTTTTTTCCGTTCCTGTCTACCCTGCCGGTTTCTGTATCCATTACTTTGTAATAGTACTCCTGTGCTTCGTCATCTTCCACAAAATGGAGAATCGCCTCATAAAAATCTTTGTTGATCAGACGCTGTGCCATAATGCGCTACCTCTCTGTCTTTAATTGTTATAAGGATTGATCCGGATCGAACGGTCTCAACCCCTGAAGTATGTAATTCCAACTGTATTATACCATAAATCTGCCATCACGGGAAGACAGGGGGACGGTTCTTTTGTCTTGTTCTGGAACAAGAGTTACAGTTCACGGCCTCACCGGCTGGGGACTGAGGAACACAGGGGATCCCTATAGCTGACGGCTGAGAGAGCTTCACCTTCCGGTGCAGAACCC
>JAFOJB010000010.1 GCA_017420455.1 Blautia sp. | reverse complement strand
TACTGTTTGAAAGCTACGATCAGGCCTCCCATGGGAATATAATTGTTGATCACGAGGTACAGGCCTCCCGGCAGAAACATAAGGTAGAGGGGGAGGTACCGTTTAAACTTGCTTCCTTTTCCTTTCATGTCGTTCCTCCATTCAGGTGTTTATACTGAAGCGGGTATACGATGGCAGCGCATACGGCTGACACGGATCTCTGACTGCCTGAAATCCGGAACACCTGCCATCGCTGTAAAACATTATAAAAAAAAGGCAGATGTGATTTCTGCCTTTTTTGCGATATGAATTGTTCAATTTCCGACCTCTGGAAAAATCTCCGGAAGACGTCATCCCTGACCGGACCTGGACGCCGGCTTTCCTGCCTGCGCCCGGAAGACGGTATCCCCGCCCGGGCCCGGATTATGCGCTCTCCCTGTCACCTGTATTCGGAGGGGGTCTTTCCGGAATATTTGCGGAAGGCCTGGGAAAAATGAGAAAAATTGTCAAATCCCACCTTTTCCGCGATCATGCTGACAGGAAGCCGGGTCTTCTCCAGAAGGTTTTTGGCCGTCTCCATCCGCACCAGGTTATCGTAGTCCTTGAAGGTGTAGCCCGTATATTTTTTAAAGGTCCTGCCGAAATAATCCTCATTGATATGGAGATATTCCGCCACCTCGGACCGGCTGATGCTCCGGCTCAGGTTTTCCCGGATATAGCTCTGGGCTTTCCGGATGCGGATCTCGGCGTCGTCCTCTTCCGGGGAAACGGCTCCCGCTTCCGGCCGATTCCAGTAGATCCCCGGAGCGTTCTCCGTCCTCTGCCGGTGCAGCGCTACGTCGTATTCTCTGGATACAGAGGGATTTGCGAATACGGCGACCTGAAAATCCATATGGGAATTCAGAAAGGCGGTGAAGTACTCCATTCCTTTCCGCCACTGGCTTTCCTGCAGTGCTCCCTCCTCTGCCGCAGCCGCCAGGTAATAGTACATCAGATCGTCCTTTGCCGCCTGCACCCTGACCCCCTGCTCCTCGAAAAGCTCCTCCAGGACATTTCTGAACACGAGCTTCAGCAGATCCGCCTCCCAGGTATTTTTCTTTTTCCCGAAACGTACGATCTTGATCTGGGCAGTCCAGAAAACGCAATGCTCGAATTCGGCGTCGAACAGCGACATCAGTTTTTTATACAGCTTTTCGCACTCCGCGTTGTTCCCCTCTCTGGCATTGATCAGAAACAGCTCCATTACCAGATCCTGCTGGTCCCGTATTCTTGCCCCGGTCTCCTCGATTTTCTGGAAACGGTTTCTTTTCTGCACCTCTGCAGCCGCCCGAAGGAGCACATCCTCGATTTCTTCAAGCCTGGCCGGCTGGAGAATATAGTCGAAGCCGCCCAGCTTGATTGCCTCCTTCGCATAGGAAAAATCCGCATGGGAGGTGAGCAGCACTCCCACGATATCCGGATATTTCTTCAGAGTCCACTTAAGGAGGGAAAGGCCGTTTTCTTCCGGCATCTCGATATCTGTAAAAAGGATCTGGACGGAAAAGCTCATCATGATCAGCTTTGCTTCCTCCGCGGAGGTCGCCGTGAAGATTTCCCCGATCTGCCCGATCCTGCCCTCCAGCTTTTCCTTCAGACTGTTTACAACGGTGCTCTGGTCATCCACAATGAGCAGATTCATGGCTTCCTCCTTCT
>JAFOJB010000110.1 GCA_017420455.1 Blautia sp. | reverse complement strand
GGGAGGAAACAACTGCCCTTGGGAAGCGGCTTTATGAGAATCCCTATGCGCTGCCCATGGGCTTTCTGGTGCCGGGGGAAAAAGCCGGGGATGCCCTGTCCCGGGAAGAAGCAGAGGAGCTTCTTTCAGGCCTGCAGCAGGAGGAGAATCCCTTCCTGTACCAGAACAGGCTGTACAGCATTCTTCTGGGAAGAAAGGTAGAGCTTTATCTTCCTGTAGAGCACACAGGCACGGTAACTGCCAGCGCGGCGGATTATGCCATGGATATGCCGGAAGGAAATTATGCTTTGTACGGGAATCTGGAATGGAGCAAAAACATGGAAGGGACGCTTCTGGTAAACGGTGAGTATGAAACCGATTATTCCTGCTGGCTTTCCCCATCCGTCTTCTATATTCCCGCAGTTTCGGGACAGAAGGATATTCATGTGCGGCTGAACGCGAAAAACGGTATCGGAATCGCCTCTGACCAGTTTTATGTGCTGGATCTGGACCTTCTGGGGGAGATCAGCGCGCTGCTTTCGGAGGGCATGCCGGAGGACCTGACGGTAGAAAACGGAAAAGTGAGCTGCACCGTCGATGGGGAAGACGGAGAGTATCTTTTCCTTTCTGTTCCCTATGAAGAAGGATGGCGCATCACGAATAACAATGAGACGATTGAGCCGGTGCCTGTGGACGACTGTCTGATGCTTCTGCCGCTGTCCGGGGGAGAGAACAGGATCGTCCTTACCTATCATGTCCGCGGCGGCCGCGCGGGAATCCTCGGCTCAGTGGCGGGGATCCTTCTGATGCTGTTCATGGCATTCCTGGAAAAAAGGCAGATAAAGAAGGAGAAAATCTGAAATTTTACTGTGTACGGATCGATGGTTTAATGGTATCATGATAGAAGAGGGAGGGTGTTGAAGATGGCGGATATGATCATTCAGAACTTTGAAGGGCAGGATGGAAGCGAGTTTTTTATTGATACCACGGGCAGTGATGTCTTTCCGGCGTCTCCCGGGACGGAGATCTTCCCGCAGCTGCTTCCCGCGGAGTTGATCTCCATGGCGGTGAAAAGTGCCGGAAACGCCGGAAATTCCGGGAACGTCGGCGCTTCAGAGAGTGTCGTGAGCACCGGGCCGGTTCCGGAAAACGGGCAGTCTCCTCTTTCGGAGGATGAACTGTCAAAGCTGAGTGTGAAGCTTGGGAAGAGCCATCTTTCCGGAAAGGATCTGCGGACGGTGGAGGAGCTGCTTGGCGGGAAGGTGCTGTTCTCCGCGGTGCCGGAGGATGAGCAGAAGAAAAAGGAATTCTCCGTTGAAAGGCTTCTGAAGGATCTGGATGCGCTCCTGGTATTTACAGGGGTGGAGACCTGTAAGGAGTTTCTCAATAAATACAGCAAGGGGCGTTACGGCATGCGTCTCAACATTGCGGGAGTTCCCTTTGAGGCGGTACGGCAGCTGGCAGTTCAGAGAGGGGAGCAGGTATACATCGACCCGGATCCCTCCGGACAGAGGCAGTTTGCCGGGATTGACGGAAAGACAGATACCCTGAAGGCTGTGAGACTGTAAGGATTGAGACAGTTATTTCTGGATCAGTCCTGAATTTGGGAAAAGGATTCATATGAAGCATAATGATTATACTCCATTAAATATCAGAGAGCGGAGAAGCTCCAGAGTCAGCTTCTGGAGCAGCATTCTTTTTCTGGCAGCCGCTTTCCTGGCCCTGCGGTTCATGGACTATCAGCTGGTTAAAAAACCGCAGATCCAGGAACAGAAGGAACTGGAAGCGAAGGAAGAGGGAAGCCTGATTCCTGTGGAAGAAAAGGCGCAGGTGAGCAAGGCCACCGTGATCGCCGTCGGCGATAATCTTTACCACAACAGCCTGATCGATTTTGGAAAAAGAGATTCGGGCGAATGGAATTACGAAGGCCTGTATGAGCATGTGGCGGATGAAGTTCGCGCAGCGGATATTGCCATCGCGGACCAGGAGACGGTTCTGACCAGGGATCATTCGAAGGTGGCTGCCTATCCGACCTTCTGGTCGCCGGCGGAGGCGGCAGACGCGCTTGTGAGCACGGGATTTGACGTGATCTATTCGGCTACCAATCATACGGATGACCACGGGCTTGAAGGAATCCGGGAAACGCTGGATTTCTGGAAGACTGATCACCCGGAGATCACGCTTCTGGGGATCCATGATTCCCAGGAGGACGCGGATACGGTGAAGATCCGGGAAGTGAACGGGATCAGGATCGCTTTCCTGGAATATACCTATGGGACGAATATGGCGGATACCGCCGGAATTCCGGAATATATGATCGATATGTTCAGCGACGGGCATGAGAGAGTGGCCGAGATGATCCGGAAGGCGAAGGCGGAGGCGGACTGCCTGATCTTTATTGCGCATTGGGGCACGGAAGATGAAACCATGCCGACGGAATATGAGAAGCAGTGGGCGAATTTCCTGATGAAGCAGGGGGTAGATGTGGTGATCGGAGGCCATCCCCATGTCGCACAGCCCTATGGCCGGATGATGGATGAGGAAGGGCACAATATGGTGATCTTCTATTCTCTCGGGAATTTTGTTTCCTGCATGAATCTTCTGCAGGATGTGGTGGAGGGAATGGGAAGCTTTACCATCCAGAAAACCGTCAGGGGGGATGAAGTCTCCATCGAAATCCTGAATCCCACGGTAAAACCCATGGTGATGCATTATGATTACAGCCTGCAGGATCTTGGAGTCTATATGCTGGATGATTATACCGAGGAACAGGCCTCCGTACATGGGTCCGCTCAGTATGAGGGAGAGGGCGTTGTTTCTCTGAAGAATATGTACCGTAAGTTCCGCGAGATCATGTCCATGAATGTGGAACCCAGCACGGACACGGATCTCATGGATGTTTTCTTTAACTGGGACGGCAGCCTCATCGATCCGGACGGAAATGTCGTGGAGGACAACCGGTCCATTTCGGAATATGGATATTACGGAAAGAGGCTGATCAACGTTTCCGATTATACATCGGATGAAGAGATCGATTATACGGCAGACTACAGCCAGGGATGACACAGGCGGAAAGGGACAATCGTTCCGGGACCGGGAAATCTGGCTTTTCAGATGAAACCAGCACCGGCTGGTGTGTAAAAAACGGGAGGCGACGGCGGATGAACATCGATCAGATGATCCTGAGTTTCTTTCGGGATGAGGTATGCGGCATCCTTGTCACGGATATTTCAGGAAATGTGGTATATGAAGACTCGAAATCCTACCTGGTGAACCGTAAGGAAACGAACTGGCAGGTTGCATGCCCGGCGCCGGGGAAGAACCAGAAGGACGAGGTATGGGACCTTACAAATACTCTGAACGGGAAAACCTACATGGTGACGACCTCTACATTTACAGAGGGAGACGAGATGCTGCAGATCCATTTCCTGCTGGAGAGCAGCAATTATACGGAGCTGTACCGGGACATTACGGGATATTCCCGTATTCTCGAGGATGAAAAGGCCCATGACAGCCTGACGGGGCTGTACAACAAGGGAAAATTCTTGTCCCTGAAAAGAACGCTTTTCCAGAATAAGGACAGGATCGCGATCTATAATCTTGACGTCAATAACCTGAAGCTGCTGAATGACAACTACGGGCACAAGGTCGGGGATCTGCTGATCCAGAAGGCAGGAGAGAGCCTGAAAAGGCTGGAGGCCAGGAACATTCTGGGGTTCCGGACAGGCGGAGACGAGTTTCTTCTGGTGGCTCTGCACATCTCCAGAGAGGAAGCAGAAAAGCTGCGGCAGGAATGGGAAAAGGGACTTGCGGAGCTTAACCGGGCCGAAGACGGGGTTTTCTGTGTGATGGCCTGCGGGATGGCTTACGGAGAAAAGGGGTATGATTTGGATAAGCTTCTGGATGAAGCGGACAGAAGCATGTATGAAATGAAGAAAAAAATGAAGGAGAATCACCTGACCTCTTCTTATTCCGGGGAGATCGGATAGAGGAGAAGACCTCCTTCATCCGATGAAACAGAATAAATTATGGGGCTGTGAAAAGAATCCTGACCTGACCATCCACATGTCTTGAGGAATGCCTGAAATACTGGTATTCCACAAGACGGGATGATAAGGACAGAAGGCTTTTTCCACAGCCCCGTTTTTATGCGGAAAAGCCGCCGGAAGTGCACCGTGCCTGCACGGGCGCGCTTCTTTCCTGTCAGACTGCTTTGCCGGCTTTATCCTTTTTTATCCCTAAGACAGCCTGCAGCCGGCGCTTCCGTTTCTTTCGTACATCCAGCCGTTCCTCCAGATTCCGGGAGCCGACGCCATAGACCAGATACAGGATCACGCCGGATACGACCATGATAAAGACAGTGGAGGCGCATCTTCGCCCGCTGGCATTGACATTGTACCCATACAGTCCTTCCTCAGCGCACATAGCCTGGATGACCATGGCGTAGCTGGTTCCATAAGAGCTGGCGAAGGTGGCGGACATGTCGTATTCCGTGAAAAGAGCGTTGATGTTCAGCGCGAAGACGGCCAGGACGCTGGGAAGGATGATGGGGAGCTTTACCTGGAGAAAGGTCCTCAGCTGTGAGGAACCCAGGTTCCTGGCGGCGTCTTCCAGCTCATCGTCGATGGAATAGAAAGCGGCCTTCACCATCCGCAGAGAGAAGGGCAGCTTGGTGACCGTATACGCCATGATGATCAGCAGCCTGACCCGCTCCGCATAGTACAGGTTCTGGTTTCCTACGTACCAGATGGTTTCACTGTTGAAATAGGTCCGGTAGGAGTAGCAGATCAGGATGG
>JAFOJB010000109.1 GCA_017420455.1 Blautia sp. | reverse complement strand
GGGACCAGCCGATGGGGGTTGCCCACCAGATCCCGTAGCAGCCGAAGCCGGAGGCCAGAAGGTAGGGAAGCAGGCCGCGGCAGAAGATCTCTGCACCGCTCATGACGATGGTCGGCGTCACATCGGAGACGTTGCGCAGGAAATTCTGGAAGATAAAGACAAGGCCCAGCACCGGCGCAAAGGCGGCGGAGATATGGACGATCTGCGTGCTTACCTGGACGACGATTTCCCTGTCGGTGAAGAGCCGGACAAGGTAAGGCGCTCCCAGCCACATAAGCGCTGCGATGATGATATGATAGAACACACTGATCTTGACCCCGGTCATAAGCCCTTCTTTTACCCGGTCTATTTTCTTCGCACCGGCATTCTGGGCGACAAACACACCCACAGCCATGCCGATGGAAAAGCTCAGGCAGAAGCCGATATGCTCCGTACGGCTGGAGACGGTATAGGCGGCCATGATATCCGAACCATACCCGTTTACGGCCCTCTGGATGAGCATGACGGAGACTGTCACCACTGCAGTGGAGAGAGCGGCGGGCAGACCGAGACGCACGATTTCTTTCAGAACCGGAGGATAAATGCGGAATTCCTTCCGTTTTACCCGGAAAACGGGGTAATGACGGTACACATAGACAAGGCAGTAAATTCCGGAGATCAGCTGGGAAAGGACGGTTGCGATGGCAACGCCGGAAACTCCCATATGAAATACGATGACAAACAGAAGATCCAGAGCGATATTCAGCAGGCTGGAAATGATCAGGGCGATGAGGGGCGTGAGGGAATTTCCCACAGAGCGCAGGATGGAGGCCATACCATTGTATAGGCAGGTGGCCAGGATGCCGGCGCACATCCACATCATGTAGATCCAGGTATCATGGAAGACATTTTCCGGGGTCCCCAGAAGGCGCAGCAGCGGACTGGCTGCTGAAAATCCCAGGAAGGTAAAGGCGATGCCGGACCAGAGGAGAAGCAGGACAGATGTTGTACAGGACTTCCTCATACTGTCCTCATCCTTGCTGCCATACGCCTGGGCGATCACGACGGAAGCTCCGTTTGTGAAACCTGAAATGACCATGGTGAAAAGGTTATAGCCGGGAGAGGCTGCTCCGACTGCCGCCAGAGCTTCCGGGCCGATGAAACGCCCGACTACCGCAGCGTCCGCCATATTGTAGAACATCTGGAAAACATTGCCCAGAAAAAGAGGGATCGCAAAAAGCAGCATCAGATGAAAAGGGTCGCCGGTTGTCATATCAGATTGTCTGGATAAAGATGATTTCATGTAAAAACCTCGCAGCGCTTTTAAGTTCCGGAATTATTCCGGCTCAGACTGGCTATATGATATCTGTCATATTATGCACTTCCGGGAGATAAAAGAATATGGCAATAATCACGAAAAAACCTTTCATGAATTTACCTGCCGGAAAAAAAGAAAACGATGGAGGTCAGAAAATGCACATAACTGATGACCTCAGAGCAGTTTTTTTCAGAAAGAAGGCACAAAAAAGCAAGGGACAGGTGACGCAGCGGGATGAAATCAGATCAGGAACAGGGTAAGATGTTATCATTGGTGATATTGTCTGGCCGACTTCAGACAATCGTTATCCCACAACAGTGTATGTCGGTATATTCTTTCGAAGAAGAGGAGAAAAAATGCAGAATTATATTTTTCCGTTTTTGTGGATGCGCGGCGAGCCCGAGGAGGTCATCCGGGAAGAGATGGCGAAAATCCGGGAATGCGGGATCGGGGCTGTCTGTGTGGAAGCCCGTCCTCATGATGATTTCTGCGGCCCTCTGTGGTGGAGGGACATGGATATTGTCCTGGACGAAGCAAAAAAACATGATATGAAGGTATGGATCCTGGATGACAAGCATTTTCCGACCGGATATGCGGCAGGACTGATCGCGGAGAAGTATCCGGAGAGAAAAAAATGGTATATCGCGGATACCGTGGTGGATGTTTTCGGCAGCAGTCATCCCCGGACCATCAATGTGGACCGGATGCTGAAGCCGGTGATCGGCTTCTGGCAGATCGGAGCTCCGGTGAATTCTGAGGAGAGGGCCAACAACCGCCTGGTCGCCCTGACTGCCACAAGGTTCGCGGGGCAGGATACCTTTGAGGAGGAGACCATAGACCTTACGGATGCCTACAAGGACGGAAAAGCCGAAATCTGCCTCCCGGAAGGGCAATGGAGAGTCCATGCCCTGTACAAAACCCGCACCGACGGCGGCAGCGAGGAGTATATCAACATGATAGACCGGGTATCGGCCGGCACCCAGATCGAGGGCGTTTACGAAGCGCATTATCAGCATTACAAAGACGAATTCGGGAAGACCATCGCCGGGTTCTTTTCCGATGAGCCTGCCCTTGGAAATACGAATCTGATCGCCTTCGATACCAGCATCGGCCGCTCGGATCTTGCCTATCCCTGGAGTCAGGAGCTGGAGGACATGCTCGCTTCCCGCTATGGGAAAGCATATAAAAAGCTGCTGCCGTTTTTGTTTGTGGGAGCAGAGGGGGAAAAGAACCCGGACGGCTGTGAGCAGAAAAACGGCCGCGGAGCCATCTGCGCCCAGTTCCGCTACGATTATATGGACTGCGTATCCAGGCTTTACGAGGCGGATTTTTCCCGCCAGATCGGAGACTGGTGCAGGAATCATGGGGTAGAATATATCGGCCACGTGGTGGAGGATAACAGTGTCCACAGCCGTACGGGCTATGGCACAGGCCACTGGTTCAGGGCCATGGCCGGGCAGGATATGGCCGGCATCGATGTGATCGGCAGCCAGGTCATCTTCGGAGCGCCTGTGGAAGAAAGAAGCGGTATGGG
>JAFOJB010000009.1 GCA_017420455.1 Blautia sp. | reverse complement strand
TGCGGGAGCAGCTGTTGGCAGATCAGGAAGAAGATCCGGAGAAAGCAGGGAAAACCATTCCGCCCGGAACTCCTGAAAAGAAATATTCAGGCGGAAAAACGGGCACGGAAGAAGCTGTGGTTTATTCAGATGATGAAGGAGATCCTGATGATGACGAGGGCGCGGAGACTGCGCCGGAAAGAGAGGATAACGATAATGACAGGCAGCATGATTAAGAAAAAGACACTTCTGGCACTGGCGGCGCTCTTTGCCGCCTGCGTTCTCATGATGAGCTGCGTACGGCCCGCCTATGCCAATGTGGATCCGACCTGGGAGGAGGAAGAAACGGTAATTCCGGAGCAGACTCCGGAGGAGACGCCACCGGAGGAAACCGTTCCGGAAGCACCGGAAACAGAGCCGGAGCAGGGCTTTACCACGCCCGGCAACGGTGACCTGGGGGATGAAATCAAAAATTCCACCGGGAAGGATTTTTACACGATCCGCACGAAGAACAACAACACCTTCTATATGGTCATCGACCACAGCAATTCCACGGAGAACGTCTACATGCTCTCCCTGGTGGATGAGAACGACCTGGCGGAGTTCATGGACCAGACCGAAAAGGAAACCGAGGCGGAGGTGACACCGGCGGTGGTCATTCCGGAGACGACGCCGGCCCCGGTGGAAACAGAAGCCCCGAAACAGCCGGAAACGGAGGTGGAGGAGCCGGAGACAAAGTCTCCGTTGGAGAACAGCAATCTTCTGATCCTTGGAGCAGGAGCGATTGTATTTGCGCTTCTCTACTACTTCAAGATCTACAAGCCGGGCCATGAAGAAGAGGAAGAAGACGATGAAGGCATTGAAATGGGAGACGGCCTTCCCGTGGAACATGAGGAGTAAGCATACGAAAAACGAGTCAGGAGGAATAAACCAGTATGAATGAAAAGAGACTTACGTTTGGAGAATTTGTGGACGAGGTGAGGAAAAGCATCAAGGATTATCTGCCGGAGAAATTCGCCGACGCCGAAGTCCATGTGGACCAGTTCCAGAAGCTGAACACAGCGTATCTGGGGATGCAGGTAAAAAGGGAGGACCAGATGGTGGTCCCTAATATCAACCTGAACGGAATGTACGCACAGTATCAGGAGCAGGGCCACACTATGGCAGCAATGCTGACGATGATCGCGCAGCAGGTCCAGATGGCTCCTGAGATCCGGACCGACTGGCTGAAGGATTACAGCCAGGTGAAAGACCACCTTTTCATCCGCGTGAGCGATGCGAAGGAAAACGAGGGCGTTCTTAAGAACGCGCCGCATAAGGAAGTGGACGGCCTGGCAGTCTCCTACCATATCGCAATTGAGGGAATGCAGGCGTCCACTCCCGTCACGTACCAGATGATGGAGATGTACGGTGTGACCGCGGAGCAGCTGCATGCGGATGCACTGGAGAGTACCCAGAAACTCTATCCGGTGAAGTATGCCAGCATGGCCGAGGTTATGCAGCAGATGATGGGGATCGAGCCGGACATGGCGGCAGATATGATGCCCCCGATGGAAGGACCGCAGCTGATGGTCCTCACCGACACGCAGGGAATGCACGGCGCAGGGGCGCTGTTCTATCCTGACCAGCTGGAGACGATCGCGCAGCAGATGGGGACGGACTTCTTTGTCCTCCCCTCTTCCGTGCATGAAGTTCTGATCCTCCCGGATGACGGAAGCCAGGATCTGGACAGCCTGCAGTTTATGGTGCGGGAGATCAACCGGACCGAAGTGGCGCCGGAGGATCGTCTGTCGGATTTTGTGTACCACTATGACGCGCAGGACCATGTGCTGGAGAGAGCGGAAACCTTTGCGGAACGGATGGCCCAGAAGGAGCAGGAAGCGGAAAAAGCAGTCCCGCAGGAACCGGAGAAAACAGCGGAGCCCCGCGAGGCAAAGATGGAAGACGCCAGGGAACCGGAACCGGAGAAGAAGGAACATGCTGCCGGAAAGGAACGCAAATCCGTACTTGGCCGTCTGAATGAGAAAAAGGAACAGGTGAAAGGCCAGCCGAAGAAGAGCGGTCCGAACCGCGCACAGGAAGCATCGATCTGACCGGCGAGGACAGCATGGATATGACTTCCCGAAATGAAAAGAGGGCTATCAGCAGACATTGGCCGGCAGCACCAGGAAAGGAGAACTATATGGATCTTAGAAAAATGATGGCAGAACGCCTGAAGCAGTATCAGCTGCTGATCGCGTTCGCAGCAAAGCAGAAGCAGGCAGAAAAACAGGAATCGTGAGAAACATGAGGTGAAAGGCAGGCATCCGGGAGACCGGGTGCCTGCCGTGTTTTTAAGGAACGTGCAGCGGCCGCCACAGGAATCCGGCCGAGCACAGAAAGCGAGGGAATATGTATCAGAATCCTTTTACAGAGAGATTTTTGGTGATTGCGGAGAAGCCGAGCGTGGCCAGGACGATCGCACAGGTCCTGGTGTGTGAGGACAAAAGGGACGGTTATCTGGAGGGGCCGGACGGCGCGGTCAGCTGGTGTTTCGGACATCTGGCGGAATATGCCATGCCGGAGGCCTATGACGAGCGCTACCGGAAATGGTCGCTGGAGGCGCTGCCGATCATACCGGAGAAGTGGAAGCTGGAGGTGACAGAGGATAAGGCAAAGCAGTTCAAGACCCTGAAGGATCTTCTGAACAGAAAGGAGTTTTCCTATGTGGTGAATGCCTGTGATGCCGGACGCGAGGGTGAGCTGATTTTCAACCGGGTGTATGAACTGTCGGGAAGCCGTATGCCGGTGAAGCGCCTTTGGATCTCTTCTATGGAAGATAACGCAATCCGGGAGGGCTTCCGGACTCTGAAAAGTGCTGACGAATACCGGAATCTGGCGGATGCATCGGTCTGCCGGGCACAGGCGGACTGGCTGGTCGGGATGAACGCATCAAGGGCATTTACAAAGGTTTATGATTACCGGCTCTCCGTCGGACGTGTACAGACACCGACA
This sequence comes from Blautia sp., assembly GCA_017420455.1. Taxonomy (GTDB): domain Bacteria; phylum Bacillota; class Clostridia; order Lachnospirales; family Lachnospiraceae; genus Blautia_A. The sequence goes on along the minus strand of JAFOJB010000009.1, from coordinate 796 downwards.
CTGGCCATGTTGGCGGATCGGGAAGCAGCAATAGGCGGTTTTCAGAAGGAGCAGTATTTCATTACCCATCTGCTGATCGACAGTCATGAGAAAACGATCGATGCGGTATCGGAACACTTCACATCCCGTGAAGAAGCAAACCGTCTCGCCGGCATGTGTGAAGGAAGAAATGCCCTGGTCACATCGCTGGACCGTCAGACGAAAACGGCTGCCCCGCCAAAGCTCTATGACCTTACCACGCTGCAGAGGGATGCCAACCGCCTATTCGGCTATACGGCCGCAAAAACTCTGGAATGTGCCCAGACCCTTTATGAGAACAAGCTGATCACCTATCCGAGGACCGACAGCAATTATCTGACGGATGACATGGAGCAGACGGCGAGGAACGTGATCGCAGCAAGCAAAGAGGTATTCCCGTTTCTTTCCGCGGATCCTGCGGAGGAGACCGGCAGGCTCTTAAACAGCAAAAAGGTCAGCGACCATCATGCCATTATCCCGACTGTGGAGATCCGGAATGCAGATCTGTCCGGACGCTCTGTGGAAGAGAAAAACGTGCTGATTATGGTTGCGGCGAGGCTGGTGTGCGCGGCAGGAAGGCCGCATGTCTATGAGACGGTGAAGGCAGCCCTTCAGTGCTGCGGATACTCCTTTTCTGCCTCAGGCAGATCCGTGAAGGAACCGGGATGGAAAGCCATAGAGGAAGCCATGAGAAAGCAGTGCCGGGCAGATGCAGAAAGCGAAACGGATGATCTAAGCGTCGTAAGTGACGGCCAGGATCTTTCCGCTCTCTATCAGG
>JAFOJB010000108.1 GCA_017420455.1 Blautia sp. | reverse complement strand
GGTAACCAATCTGGAGCTGGTATAAAACTTCAATGAGGCAGTGACCTGACCCGGCGAGGGTCTGAACGGTAACGGAGGCGGTTGCAGTTCACGGCTTCACCGGATGGAGACTGCATGTGTTTTCAGGATGTCTGTCAGCCTTCCTGACTGCAGGAACACAGGGTGAGGAAACGACCGCCTCCCGGGCGGGATTGTCGGGTCAGGGGACACACGGATTCCAGAGCGGGGATACAGGTCTGGCCTCAGCGACTGCGGAAAAATGCGAGATACTCTTAGCAGAAAGAACACTGGCGGCTTACGCCCCGGTCCGTAACGTTAGACTTGCATTTCTGCTGAATCTGCGGTAATATTATTTAGATCAAAATCCGGGTGACCGGAGGAAAGATATGAAAAAGGATTTAAGCATATGGGAAATATTGATATTTACTGCGGAAACGGAAGGGGAAAAACGACCCTTGCCATAGGCAAAGGCATTCAGGCCTCCACTCAGGAAAAAAGTGTGATCATCATACAGTTTCTGAAGGGAAAGGAACGGAAGGAACTGGACTTTCTGGAGAATATGGAAACCCGGGATATCAAGGTATTCCGGTTTGAAAAGATGGATGCCTGCTATGAAGATCTGACGCAGGAAGAAAAAGAGGAAGAGAATATCAACATTCTGAACGGTGTGAATTTCGCCCGAAAGGTGGTCGTCACACAGGAATGTGATTTCCTTATTCTGGATGAGGTTCTGGGGCTTCTGGATACAGGAATCATATCCATCGACGTTCTCACGGAGATTCTGAAGCAGAGAAACGACAGCATGGATATTATCATGACCGGGAGAGAATGCCCGGAGGAACTGAAGGAATTTGCGGACACCATTACCGAGCTCACTACAATATACACACGTGAGCCATAAGGAGACATGTTTTGCGTATAACGAGTGAACGCAGGATGTTTTAGTCATGAAACGGCAGTTGACTGCGTTCACGGGTATAAGAGCCCTCTGCCGGTCGAAATCGCGAATCGGCAGGTTACGGGATCGGCATCTGACCGGACGGGGTCAGATATATACATGCGTTTAGAAAAGAGGAGGAAAAAAGATGCCAATATTCACCGGAGCAGCTGTTGCGATCGTCACCCCGATGTATGCTGACGGAAAAATCAATTACGATAAACTGGAAGAGATCCTGGAGTATCAGATCGCCAATGGAACAGATGCCATTGTAATCTGTGGTACTACGGGGGAATCCTCCACGCTGACCCATGGGGAGCACTTGAAGGCTATCCACTTTACGGTGGAAAAGGTGGCAAAAAGGGTTCCGGTCATTGCGGGGACAGGCTCCAACTGCACAGAGACGGCGATTATGCTTTCTACAGAGGCAGCCTCCTATGGAGCAGACGCTCTGCTTCTGGTGACGCCGTATTACAATAAAGCCACGCAGAAGGGGCTGATCGCGCATTTCACGGCAGTGGCGGAAAGCGTTCCGAATACTCCGGTGATCCTGTATAATGTGCCCAGCCGTACCGGCTGCAATCTGGAGCCGGAAACCGTCGCATATATGGCGAAAAATGTAGAGAATATCAAGGGCCTGAAGGCGGCCAGCGGGAACCTTTCCCAGATCGCCAGGACCATGTATCTGGCAGATGGGAATCTGGAGCTGTACTCCGGAAACGATGACCAGGTGCTGCCCATCCTTTCACTGGGAGGCCTGGGAGTGATCTCTGTCCTTTCCAATGTGGCGCCAAAAGAAACCCACGATATGGTGGACAGGTTCCTGAAGGGGGATACAAAGGGAGCGGCAGAGCTTCAGCTTCGCGCCATCCCGCTGATCAACGCCCTGTTTTCAGAAGTGAACCCGATTCCGGTGAAGGCTGCCATGAACATGATGGGGTTTGAGGTTGGTCCTCTTCGCATGCCGCTTACAGAGATGGAGCCTGCCCATCAGGAGGTTCTGAAAAAGGCAATGGTGGATTTCGGGATCAAGGTAAAGTGAGGATGAATGTATGACCAGGATAATACTGCACGGCTGCAATGGCCATATGGGCAAGGTGATCAGCGGCCTCGTTTCTGAAGACGCCGGGATGCAGATCGTTGCCGGGGTTGATATCGCAGATCAGGGAAAGAATGATTTTCCGGTATATACGAAGCTTTCGGACTGTCAGGCGGAAGCGGATGTGGTGGTCGATTTCTCCAGTGCCAGGGCTGTGGACGCGGTTCTTTCCTATTGTGAGGAGAGAAAGCTCCCGCTGGTGGAGTGTACTACAGGGCTTTCAGAGGAACAGCTTGCGCATCTGCAGAAGACATCGGAAAAGGTGGCCGTTCTGAAATCCGCCAACATGTCTCTGGGGATCAATGTGCTGATGAAGCTTCTGAAGGAGGCGGCCCGGGTGCTTGCGCCTGCCGGGTTCGATGTGGAAGTGGTGGAAAAGCATCATCATCTGAAGGTGGACGCGCCCAGCGGGACAGCCCTTGCCCTGGCGGACAGCGTGAACGAGGCGATGGACAACTCCTACCATTATGTATATGACAGGAGCCAGAGACGGGAACAGAGGGACGCGAAAGAAATCGGCATTTCGGCCGTCCGCGGTGGGAATATCGTAGGAGAACACGAGGTGATTTTCGCCGGAACCGACGAAGTGGTAACCTTCACCCATACCGCGTTTTCCAAAGCGGTTTTTGGAAAGGGCGCCGTGGAGGCGGCCAGGTTCCTGGCAGGAAAAGGCCCCGGCCTTTATGATATGAGCAACGTGATCGAAGGGTAAAGAGGTTTCCGGTACAGCCGGCTTTGGAGTACAGGAGATGAGGCTGCCGCCGGAAGCGGCGGCCTTTTTTCAGGAGCCGGATACCGTCTGCGTCTGCGAAACGGGCGGAATTACGGGACGGGTATCCGGCTCTGTGCGTTGTAACCAGCCGCGGGACAGTTTTTGCTGTCGACTGTGCTTTGGGCGGTTTAAAGGGGATTATCTATGCGTTTTCGGCCTTGTATTGATATCCACAATGGAAAAGTAAAGCAGATCGTCGGCGGATCTCTTCTGGACCAGACAGATGCTGCGAAGGAGAATTTCGTTTCGACGCAGGATGCAGCCTTCTATGCGCGGCTCTACCAGGAGAAAGGGCTTCGGGGAGGTCATGTGATCCTGCTGAACGCCCGTACCTCCCCGTACTATGAAGAGACCCGGCAGCAGGCCCTTCTGGCTCTTCGTACCTTTCCGGGAGGGCTTCAGCTGGGGGGCGGGGTCTGTCCGGAAAATGCGGAAGAGTATCTGAATGCGGGAGCCAGCCATGTGATCGTTACCTCCTACGTATTCCGGGACGGGAGGATTTCCTGGGAGAATCTTGAAAAACTGGAGGCGGTCGTTGGAAAAGAGCATCTGGTGCTGGATCTTTCCTGCCGGAAAAAGGACGGGCAGTATTTTATCGTCACCGACCGCTGGCAGAAGTTTACAGATACAGCAGTGCAGAAGGAAACCCTGCAGGAGCTCTCTTCCCATTGCAGTGAATTTCTGGTCCACGCTGTGGATGTAGAGGGAAAAGCCTCGGGAGTAGAAAAGGAGCTGGCGGTTCTGCTCTCGGAATATGCGTTTCTTCCCGTCACCTATGCCGGAGGGATCGGCAGTTTTGCCGATATCGAGGACCTGAAGACCTATGGAAAAGGGCTTTTGGACTATACCATAGGCAGTGCTCTGGATATTTTCGGCGGAATGCTTTCATTTGACAGAATTTTGAAAGAAAAATTGTAAATTTTTTATAAAACAGTAGGAAAATCAAAAAGGATGTGTTATAATAGTTCCATCATCAAGCAAAGGGGATGGAATTATGAATTTTATCATCAGCGGAAAGAATCTTCAGGTTTCTGAAGGACTCAGAGCAGCAATTGAGGAAAAGCTCGGAAAGCTGGAGCGGTACTTCACTCCCGATACCGAAGTGATCGTCACCCTGAGCGTAGAGAAGGAACGCCAGAAGATCGAGGTCACTATTCCGGTAAAAGGGAATATCATCCGTTCTGAGCAGACCAGCAATGATATTTACGTTTCCATAGATCTGGTGGAAGAGGTTATCGAACGCCAGCTCAGGAAGTACAAAAACAAGCTGATCGACCGGTATCAGGCCTCTGCAAGCTTCCAGAAGGATTACATCGAAAAGGATTACGATGAGGATGATGAAGTCAAGATCATCCGTACCAAGAAGTTCGGCTTCAAGCCCATGTATCCGGAGGATGCCTGCGTACAGATGGAGCTTCTGGGCCACAATTTCTTCGTATTCCACAACGCGGAGACCGACCAGGTCAATGTTGTTTACAAACGGAAAGGAAATACCTACGGCCTCATAGAGCCGGAGTATTGATATAGCGGGGCCGCCGCCAGGCGGCCGGCAGTTGGAAGAAAAAGAGCCTCCCGGAAACGGGAGGCTTTTTTGGAGGAGGAAAGAACATGGATTATTTTGCGGTTATTACATCACCGCAGTGTTTTTTATATCTGGAGAAGGGACTTCCGGACCGGATGGAAGAAGAGGAGATTTCCGACGAGGTCTTTTCCGGATGGGCTGTCCGCGTCCTGGAGGAGGGAAAGGCTCCTGACGAGGAATGGGCATATATAGAGACCTTCTATGGTTATCGGGGCTATCTTCGGAAAAGGGATTTCCGAAGGATCGGCAGGGAGGAGCTGAAGGAAAGGCAGGATAAAGAACGCTTCCTCTCTATAGGAGTGAACCTGGCGGATCTTCTTTCAGAACCCAGAGTCCAGGGACAGATCCTGGAACGGGTGTACCGGAACGCCGTCGTGGAGCTCCTGGAACATCTACCGGAGGGCTGGAGCAGAGTACGGACCGCCTCCGGTGCCGAGGGATTTGTCCACACTGTCTTCCTGACCAGACGAAGTGTGGACGATGTCTATCTGCTGGATATCTGCCTTCCGGATACCTGTCTGCCTGAGAAGCAGACGGCTTGTCCGGCTGCAGCTGCATACCTGAAGACAGGCACGGAACCATCAGAAGCATCAGAAGCATCAGAAGCATCGGAAGCGTCAGGACTTTCAGAAACATCAGAAGCAGAAAAACTGTCAGAAGTATCAGCAGCATCAGAGCGATCAGATCCGGACGGCTTCTATTTCCGGAAAAAAGGGGATTCCTTCCGCGCGGCCGTGGACGAGGAAGCCTTCCGGGAAGGTGTCGCAAGGACTGCCCTTTCCTTTCTGGGGACACAGTACCGCTGGGCTGGAAAAGGGCCAGACGGCATCGACTGTTCCGGGCTTGCCTTCATAAGCTACATGGAGAACGGTGTGCTGATCTACCGGGACGCGGCAATCCGGGAGGAGTATCCCATCTATGCCATCGGCATGCAGGATCTCAGAAAGGGCGATCTGATCTTTTTCCCGGGGCATGTGGCCATATACCTCGGGGACGGGAAATATGTCCACTCTACCGGATACTGGAAGACTCCCTGTGTGACCGTGAACAGCCTGAAGAGCCAGGATCCGGACTTCAGGGAGGATCTGTCGCGGATGGTGCTTGGATACGGAAGCCTTTATCCTGTAAATACCGCTGTGCCCCGGGATTTTCAATGGCTCCGGGAAAGACTGGAATCTCTTCCCGGAAGTGTGAGCATGGTTTATGAAAACCTCGCCACGGGCGAACGATATGCATACAACGAGGAGGCGGTCCATCCTGCCGCCAGCCTGATCAAGCTGTTTCTGATGGCGGCTCTTTTCGAAGCCATGGAGGCAGGAGAGCTTTCCCCGGATCAGAAGCTTCCGGTCCCGCGCTCGGAGTGCGTGCCCTCCTGCGGCGTCCTTACCTATCTGCAGGATGGGAAAGAGGTCTCCGTACGTGACCTGATCGAGCTGATGATCATCGTCAGCGACAATACGGCCACGAATCTTCTTCTGAAGCTTTATGGGGAGGAACGCTTCCGGAAATACCTGGAGAAGGAGAAAGCCTTTGCCGGCACAGTCTACCAGCGGAAAATGTTTGATGAAAAGAAGGCAGCCCTGGGGCTCAACAATGTGACCACAGCCCGGGCAGCGGCTGCTCTTCTGAAACGGATCGGGAAGGGAGAACTGGTGTCGGAGGAGGCCTCCCAAGTCATGAAAAAGATCCTGTCCGACCAGCGGCTGAACGGAAAGATTCCCTTCTATCTTCACACGCTGGAGAGAGGGCCCCTGATCGCCCATAAGACCGGAGAGGACAGTACTGTTACCCACGACGCTGCGCTGATCGATGGCCCGCAGCCCTTTGTGCTCTGCTTCCTGGGAAGCGGGACCGATGTCCCTGCCCTGGAACGTCTCATGGGAGAGGCAGCCTGTTCGCTCTACAGAAGGACTCTTTCGGAGAAACAGTATCTGTCGGAATTCTGCGGGGATGCAGATACGCCCTGCCTTGTGACGGTATGCCATACAAGAGGAAGCGAAGCGCAGGTATGCGCCTATGTAAAGGACGAAGAGCAGCACTGGCGGCTCGCGCTTCAGACGCCTGGATTTGTGGGAAAATACGGGACAGGAAAGGTGAAGGAGGGCGACTGCAGAACGCCTCTTGGGGTTTATGATCTGACGCAGACCTTTGGAATCCTGCCGGACCCCGGAGCGAAGATCTCCTTCTTCCCCATTACCCCGGAGCTGTACTGGTGCAGCGATGAGGAATGCTATAACCGGCTGATCGATATCCGGGAGCACCCGCATAACTGTGCAGGAGAGCATCTGATCGAATATGTTCCCTGTTACAACTACGGCATGGTGATCGATTATAATAAAGAGTGCAGATATCCGGAGGGCTCCGCCATCTTTTTCCATTGTACAGGGTCGCACCCCTATACAGGAGGGTGTGTCTCCGTGCCGGAGGCCGCCATGAAGAGGCTGCTCCAGATCGCAGAGCCCGGCGCGAAGATCTGCATCTACGACCTTGAGAAAAAGCCGGAAGGATGAGCGAAGGCATGAACTGTAACCTGGTGAGGCCGTGAAGCCCGGCCGGGGCGGGAAATTTCCTTGCTTTATATGCAGGGAAGTGTTAAAATAAACGGCAAAGATTGTCTTCAGGGTACAGCTGTGCCTTTCGCAGGGCAGTCACGAAAGAGCAAACGACAGGAGTTTTAAAGATATGAAATTGTTTGAAAAAATGTTCGGAACCCACAGCGAGCGGGAAGTAAAGCGCATCATGCCGCTGGTGGAAAAAACCGAGAGTCTTCGTCCCCAGATGATGGAGCAGAGCGACGAAGAGCTTCGGGATCATACCCGTAAATTCAAGGAACGCCTTGCCAACGGAGAGACGCTGGACGATCTTCTTCCGGAGGCATTTGCAACCGTCCGCGAGGCAGCCCGGCGTGTGCTGGGCATGGAGCACTACCGTGTACAGATCATCGGCGGTATCATCCTGCATCAGGGACGAATCGCGGAGATGAAGACCGGTGAAGGAAAGACCCTGGTATCCACCCTGCCGGCCTATCTGAATGCACTGGAGGGACGGGGCGTCCACATTGTTACCGTAAACGATTACCTGGCAAAGCGTGACGCCGAGTGGATGGGAAAGGTGCACGAGTTTCTGGGCCTTACCGTCGGCTGCGTCCTGAACGATATGAAGCCGGAGGAACGCCGGGCCGCCTACAACTGCGATATCACCTACGTGACCAACAACGAGGATGGTTTCGATTATCTTCGTGACAACATGGTCATCTACAAGGAGCAGCTGGTGCAGAGAGAGCTGCATTACTGCATCATCGACGAGGTGGACTCCGTCCTCATCGACGAAGCCCGTACACCGTTGATCATTTCCGGACAGAGCGGTAAATCCACCAAGCTTTACGAGGTCTGCGATATTCTGGCCCAGCAGCTGGAGCGGGGCGAGGCCAGCCACGAGATGACCAAGATGGCCGCCATCATGGGCGAGGAAGTCATCGAGACCGGGGATTTTGTCGTCAATGAAAAAGACAAGATCGTCAACCTTACCGAGCAGGGTGTCCACAAGGTGGAGAAATTCTTCAGCATCGACAACCTGGCGGATCCGGAAAACCTGGAAATTCAGCACAATATTATCCTTGCCCTGCGGGCCCACAACCTGATGCACAAGGATCAGGATTACGTGGTGAAGGATGACGAGATTCTGATCGTCGACGAGTTTACGGGGCGTATCATGCCCGGAAGAAGATACTCCGATGGCCTCCATCAGGCAATCGAGGCGAAGGAACATGTAAAGGTGAAGAGAGAGAGCAAGACTCTGGCTACCATCACCTTCCAGAATTTCTTCAACAAATACGAGAAAAAAGGCGGCATGACCGGTACAGCCCTCACAGAGGAGAAGGAATTCCGGGATATCTACGCGATGGACGTGGTGGAAATTCCCACCAACAAGCCGGTTCAGCGTAAGGATATGGAAGATGCGGTCTACATGACCAAGAAGGAAAAGTTCAACGCTGTTGTCCAGGCGGTGAAGGAAGCCCATGCAAAGCATCAGCCTGTGCTGGTAGGTACCATCACCATCGAGACTTCCGAGCTTTTAAGCCGGATGCTGAAAAGAGAGGGAATCCCTCACAATGTACTGAATGCCAAGTTCCATGAACTGGAGGCAGAGATCGTCGCCCAGGCCGGTCAGGCAGACGCGGTGACCATCGCTACCAACATGGCCGGCCGTGGTACAGATATCAAGCTGGACGATGTGGCAAGAGAAGCCGGCGGCCTGAAGATCATCGGTACGGAGCGTCACGAATCCCGCCGTATCGATAACCAGCTCCGCGGACGTTCCGGCCGTCAGGGAGACCCGGGAGAATCCCGCTTCTACATTTCCCTGGAGGACGACCTGATGCGTCTGTTCGGTTCAGAACGTCTCATGAAGGTCTTTACTTCCCTGGGAGTGCAGGAGAACGAGCAGATCGAGCACAAAATGCTTTCCAATGCCATCCAGAAAGCACAGGAAAAAATCGAGTTCAACAACTTTGGTATCCGTAAAAATCTGCTGGATTATGACGCTGTCAATAACGAGCAGAGAGAGATCATCTATAAGGAAAGAAGACAGGTTCTGGACGGCGAGAACATGCGTGACGCCATTTACCGTATGATCCAGGATATCGTAGGCCAGACGGTAGATATGGTGCTGTCCGACGATGTGGATGCAGAGGAATGGGATCTCGAGGAGTTCAACTCTGTCCTGCTTCCGATCATCCCTCTTTCCCCGCTTACCAGAGAGAAGGTAAAAGGGAAGAAAAAGAACGAGATCAAGCATCTCCTCAAGGAGGAGGCTGTGAAGCTGTACGAAGCGAAGGAAGCAGAGTTCGCAGAGCCCGAACAGATCCGCGAGCTGGAGCGGGTCATCCTTCTGAAGAGCATCGACAGCAAGTGGATGGATCATATCGACGATATGGAAATCCTCCGTCAGGGCATCGGTCTGGCTGCCTATGGCCAGAGAGACCCGGTGGTGGAATACAAGATGCAGGCTTTCGATATGTTTACGGCCATGACGAACTCCATTCAGGAGGATACCATCCGGATGCTGTATCATGTGCACGTGGAGCAGAAGATCGAAAGAGAGCAGGTGGCCAAGGTTACCGGTACCAACAAGGACGACAGTCTTGGGCCGAAGAAGCCGGTGGTCAAAAAGGAGATCAAGGTATATCCCAACGATCCCTGCCCCTGCGGGTCCGGCAAGAAATACAAGCAGTGCCACGGACGGCCTGGTGCTGCGCCTCTTAAATAAAAAGCAGGGATTCCGCTGCAGTCAGCAGAGCCGGCAAATCTCGAAACACATATACTCCCGGAGAGGCGAGGTCCTGAACAGCAGTTACAGTTCGCGGCCTCACCGGATGAAGATTGTATGTGTTTTCAGGATGTCTGTCGGCCTTCCTGACTGCAGGAACACAGGGTGAGGAAACGACAGCCTCCCGGGGCGGGATTGTCGGGTCAGAGGACACACGGATTCCAGAGCGGGGATACAGGTCTGGTCTCAGCGACTGCGGAAAAATGTGAAATACTCTTAGCAGAAAGAACACTGGCGGCTTACAGACCGAG
>JAFOJB010000107.1 GCA_017420455.1 Blautia sp. | reverse complement strand
GCCCATCCTTCTCCGGTATACTCCATCTTGGCAAGGACGATGACGATCGGAATGGTGCCGACCTTGTTGTAGCCCTGACTGCTGGAAGCAACACCGACCTGCTTCGGAACATGCTGCTGTGTGCCGGATTCCATTCTCCAGTACTTGTATGTCCAGTAGACATCGCCGAAGACCGGATTATCCAGCATATCCTCATCCTTTGAACCGGCGCCGATGACATCGAAGGTATAATACTTGCCCGGCATCAGCTGGATGGGATTCTCCAGACCCGTGACTACCGTATCCTCCACATCATAGACGATCGGGTCACGTTCGGGATCCTGCTCTCCTGCAGGACGATCCGTTTCGGGAAGCTCTGCGCCGTTCTTGCTGGAGAGCTTGTTTCTCTTGTCCTTCACAAGGGCATACAGCATGAATCCATTTCCGGATTCGTCTTCAATATGCTCAAAGGTTACGGTAAATTCCTCATTGGCTTTTACCGGGACGCCGTCGCTGTTGATCTCTTCCGTGAAATCCGGAACCTCCTGCTCTTCACCGCTGGCGGCTTTCACCATCCAGTCCGCGTAATACCAGCCATCCTTGTTGGAAAGATAGGTGGCCTTCGCGGTAGTATGATTGATCCACTCGGGATCTCCTACTCTCTTCAGCATCGGAGGACGGGTCTTGTCCAGAAGCTTCATGACGTCCACATCCGTCGTCTTGCCCTTGGAATCCTTCAGGGTGGTTTCGATGCGGAAATCCTTGCCGTCATGGTTCAGGCTCTTCAGTGTTACCGTAAACTCTTTATCTTTTTCCTTTACCTCTACGGTCTGGGTAACGATCGGATCCGCTCCTTCTTTCCCATCCACATAGACGTTTACTTCGCAGGTTCCCTTTCCGCTGGCGGAATAGGTAACGGATGCGGAATTGTAGGAATTCCACTTCGGCGTACCTTCGCTCTTGGTAAGAACTGCGCCTTTTGCTTCCGGACGGCCTTCGTGGTTCAGCTCGACCGCGTAAATATCGGAAAGCTTGCCGTCGTCATCCTGCGCCTGCAGGTAAAGGACGAAATCCGTATCCTCTTCTCCATCCAGGCAGTACGCATTAAATGTATACGCCTTTCCCGGTTCTACCTCGGACCCAAGATCTGTATCGATTACCGGCGGATCCTGCTTCTGCAGGTCATCGGTCTTCTCTTTCCATACCAGATGGCATTTTGCCTTCTTCGCGCCCTGATAAATAAACGTTACAGAAGCCTGAGAATAGGAATCCCACTGCACGCTCTGGAGCTCCAGAGTCGGATTCGTTACAGGTTTCGGCGTAGGTGTAGGCGTTGCCGTCACGGTAACAGATGGTGTGGGCTCGGGCGAAACGCTCGGTTCCACACTCACGGAAGGCTCCGGAGTAACTGATGTCTCTGCAGGAGTTCCGGAGGTTTCCGGTTCTGCCACAGGAGCCTGTGAGGTTTCCGGTTCTGCCGCAGGAGTCCCTGAAGTATCCGGATTTTCGGTATCCGCAGGCGCTCCCGTTGCGTCAGGATCTGACGGTGCCTGTGTTGCGTCTGTTCCATCTGCAGGAGTATCTGTCGTACCGGTTCCATCAGCAGGAGTATCTTCCGGAATCTGTGTTTCTTCCGGTGTCTGCGTTTCTTCCGGAGTCTGTGTTTCTTCCGCAGCAGTATCCTCTTCTGCTCCTGCTGCGTTCAGGTCCTCCTGAAGGTCCTGCCCTTCATAATCAATATATCCGGCAACATCCTCTGCGGTGATGCCTTCTGCGGAAGCGTTGGCGCTGAGCGCGACCATCGTATCCGGCGCATTGTTCTCATCCACCACATGCACGCCGATCTTCGCGTCCCCGGTGAGCTCTCCGTCCACTACGACGCAGGCTCCGCTGCCGTCCAGCGCGATATTATCCGCGGTAACGCCGTCAAAAGCGGTATTCTCCTGGACATAGACATTGTCCTTTACCCAGACATAGCCTTCACTGTAGACACCGCCGCCGGCCGAAGCCATGTTGCTGGTGACAGAACCGCCGTACAGGAAAACATTTCCCTTATTGTAAATGGCGCCGCCCTCGTTCACGCAGCTGTTGCCTTTGATGGAAAGCGCATCGTCCATATAGAATCTGCCGGATTCGGAAACTTCAATGACGCTTCCCTCCGCATATTTTCCATACAGCTCGCCGTTGATGATAAACCTTCCGGCATCGCTTCCCACGTTCTGGATCTCAAAGATCAGGGTGCCGTCCACCTGGAACATGGTTCCGGCGAAACCGTCTGCACGGTCGATCATGCAGTCCCCCAGACTGGAGCTGGAGATCATCTGGATGATCTTTCCGGACGGAATGGTGACCGTCTCTGACAGGGAAATATCATCGGAAATATAGACTGGCGTAATGCCGACCTCGCTGTATGGCGCTGCTTCAATAGCGTTTTTCAGATCTGCCTCTGAAGTGACGACCGATGCAGCCAGCTCTTCCTGTGCTGCCGTTTCTTCTGCAGCTTCTTCAGGAGCCCATTCCTCCATCTGTGCTTCCGGTGTGGGCTCAGCAGGTATTTCCTCCTGCGGCTGGACTTCCGGTACCGTCTGATCTTCCTCTATTGTTTCTGCTGCTTCCCAGGACTCCTCCTCTGTGTACGGCTCTTCTTCCGTTACTTCGGTAAGTGTTTCAAATGCATCCTCAGCGTACGCGGCTTCCGCGTCCTCTGATCCAGGTTCCTCCCCCGAACCTAACTCCAGCAGCTCCTCCGCCGGTACGTAGACCGCCGGATTCATCCCCAGCGCCATGACACCAGCCAGAGCGATGGCGAACAATTGTTTTCTCCTCATTTTTTTATCCCTCCCGGTTAATAGCTTCACTGATTAAAATCACCATATTATACCATGATTAACATAAAATTGCAAGTTTTTCAGAAATATTCCCTCAGTCGGGGCGGGTCTGCCCGTTTCCGTATATGATATACTTGGTTGTCGTGAGTGCCGTAAGACCCATGGGACCGCGGGCATGGAGCTTCTGCGTGCTGATTCCGATCTCTGCGCCGAAGCCGAATTCATTCCCGTCCGTAAAGCGCGTAGAGGCGTTTACATAAACTGCCGCCGCGTCCACTTCCTCCAGGAAACGCTGGGCGTTGGAATAGTTTTCGGTGATGATCGCTTCCGAATGGCCGGTGTTGTACCGGTTGATGTGGGCGATCGCTTCGTCGACAGAGGATACCACCTTCAGGGACAGAATATAATCCAGATATTCTTTTCCCCAGTCCTCTTCTGCTGCAGGGACAGCCTCCGGCATCAGAGCACACCCCTCCTCGTCGGTCCGGACTTCCACATGTGCGTCGGAAAGCTTCTGGGCCAGAACAGGCAGAAAACGATCCTTCACCTTCTCGTGGATCAGAAGAGATTCGCAGGCGTTGCAGACGCCGACCCGCTGTGTTTTCGCGTTCATGATGATCCTGGCGGCCATATCGAGGTCGGCTGTCTCGTCCACAAAGATGTGGCAGTTGCCTGTACCGGTTTCGATTACCGGCACGGTGCTGTTTTCCACCACCGAGCGGATGAGCCCCTGCCCTCCCCGGGGGATCAGGACGTCGATGAATCCGCTGCATTTCATGAAATCCGTAGTCGTCTGGCGGGAAGTATCCTCGATGAGCTGCAGGGCGTCCTCCGGGACATCCGAATCCCGCAGGGCTTTCCGGAGAGCAGCCACAATGGCGATATTCGAACGGATGGCGTCGCTCCCTCCCTTCAGGATGACGGCGTTTCCTGTCTTAAAGCACAGCGCGAAGGCGTCCGATGTCACGTTCGGCCTGGCCTCATAGATCATCCCGACGACGCCGAGAGGGACTCTTTTCTGCCCGATCACCAGACCGTTCGGCCTTTTTTTCATGCTGAGCACCTCGCCCACCGGATCCTGCAGCGATGCGACCTGACGGATTCCATCCGCCATTCCGAGAATACGGCTGTGGTTCAGACGAAGCCTGTCCACCAGGCTTTCCGGCATGCCGTTTTCTCTGCCTTTTTCAACATCCACCGCATTTGCTGCAAGGATCTTCTCCTCGTCCTGCAGCAGGTATTCGGCGGCCTTCAGAAGAGCGCTGTCCTTCACACCCGTCGACAGGTTCCGCAGAACAGTCTCCGCCTTTTTCGCGTTTTCTCCCATTGTGATCAGTATTTCGTTCATCTTAGTATTTCCTTTTCTGTGATGATCATTTGTGGTCTGATATCTGTGATTTCGGAGGGGATTTCCTCGAAAATCTGAAATTCGAAAGCTACTGCTATGGTGATGATCTGTGGATACTTCTGAAGATATCTGTCGTAAAAGCCTCCTCCGTATCCGATCCGGTTTCTGTTCCTGTCAAAGGCCACCCCGGGCATGATCATCAGATCCCTTCCCGGAATGATGGGCGTATCCCCTTCCGGCTCTTCGATGCCCATGGAGCTTTTCTGCATTCTGGTGCTGCGGTCATAGTGGTAAAACTGCATAAATTCCCCGCAGACCCTGGGCAAAGCCACCTCTTTCCCGGCCTTTAACGCTTCTTCCACAATATAATCTGTAATAACCTCGTTTCTGTAAGACGCATATGACAGTATTCGTTCTGCATTGGAAAATTCCGGAAGTGAGAGGATCCTCTGGGTGATGACCCTGCTGTCGGACTGGATTTGATGTGGAAGAGAGTTTTTACGGAGAGTGAATACCTTTTTTCTAATGTCTTTTTTTGTCTCCATATTTTTCCCCGAGATTTGTGATGGTGCCGTCTGCTTCCTGGATGTCAATATTGTCCAGCTGGGTGCGGAGATTCAGGCGGATGGTTGCAATAAACTCTTTTCTGAGCTTCGCCTGCTCTTTCTTCTCCTCCGGGGTAAGACCGGAAGACTTGGCTTTGTGGGCCAGTTCATTGATCCTGTTCAGTTTGCTTTCGTTCATTTTATGTTCACCTTTTTCTTTTCATCATTTGCATATTACACCTTTTCGGACGCAAAGTCCACATCTTTTTTGTGGTTCTGCCGTCTCTTCGGACGGCAAAGCCTTTACCGTGTAATCCCAAGCGATGCAAGGGCCTGCTCCTGCTTTTCCTCCATGATCTTTGCCTCCTCCGGCGTCATATGGTCATAGCCCAGCAGATGCAGCATGCTGTGCGCCACCAGAAAGCAGAACTCTCTCTTCAGGCTGTGTCCGTATTCCTGAGACTGGCTGCGGAGCTTATCCACGGAGATCATGATATCTCCCAGAAGCAGCTCCCCGGAATCCAGGTCAAAAAAGGAATCGTCTTCTTCCAGGATGCCATAATCCCCCGGCGTTTCAAAGGGAACCATGGGGAACGAAAGCACGTCCGTGGGGCGGTCGATCTGCCGGAATTCCCTGTTTACCCGGTGGATTTCCTCGTTATCGGTCAGGACCAGACTTACGGACGCCTCGTAGGGGCAGCCTTCCTGTGTCAGAACCTGGTCGGCCACCTGGGAAGCCAGGGCTTCATATTCCAGCTCCATTGGTTCCGGATATTCATATTCCATCTGGATGGTCATGGGGTACGCACTCCCTTCTTCACCCGGTAAGTACCGGTTCCTCTGAGGACATCTCTCTTCGGAGTCTGTCTTTTCTCATAGTTTTCGTAGGCCTGGACGATCTGCTGCACCAGGGGATGGCGGACGACGTCCTTGCTGGTCAGCTCGCAGAACCCGATATCTTCGATTTTTTTCAGGACCTTCATGGCGACATCCAAGCCGGAAACGGCGTCCTTCGGAAGATCCTTCTGGGTCGCGTCGCCGGTGACGATCACCTTCGAGCCGAAGCCGATGCGGGTCAGGAACATTTTCATCTGGGCCGGAGTGGTATTCTGGGCTTCGTCCAGAATGATAAAGGCGTTATCCAGGGTCCGTCCCCGCATATAGGCAAGCGGCGCTACTTCGATCAGTCCCCGCTCCATGTTTTTCGTAAAGCTGTCTGCGCCCATGATCTGGTACAGGGCGTCATAAAGCGGACGAAGATAGGGATCCACCTTGCTCTGCAGATCTCCGGGAAGAAAGCCCAGCTTTTCGCCTGCCTCTATCGCAGGCCTGGTCAGAATGATCCGGCTGACCTCCTCGTTCCGGAAGGCGGTGACAGCCATGGCCATGGCCAGATAGGTTTTTCCGGTACCGGCGGGACCGACTCCGAAGACGATCATCTTCTTGCGGATCATGTCCACATATTCCTTCTGTCCCAGGGTTTTCGGCCGGATGGGCCGGCCCTGGATGGTGTTGCAGATAAAATCGTTATCGATCTGTGTAAGGGACTGGCCGCTGTTTTCCATGACAAGAGCCAGGGCGTAGGTGACATTCTGGCGGGTGATGGTATTCCCCCGGAGGGCCAGCTTTACCAGGTCTTCGATCAGTGACTTCGCTTTCGGCGCGATGGCTTCCGTCCCCAGGATCCGGAGGGTATCGTCCCTGAGGATCAGTGTCACGTTCAGAGTTTTCTCGATCAGCTTCAGGTATTCATCGAACTGACCAAATACATTTCCTTGTTCCTTTACCGGTACTTCGGTCTGCAATTCAATAATACTATTTGCCATCTGGCATATTTCCTTTCCTGCATAAAATAAGGGAAAACCACAGTATCGTATTTCCCCCCAGCTGATATTCCATTTCTTCCTTTTCCGCCAGTTCGCTGGCTACGACCCCGTGGCTTTCTATGCAGGGATGCATATACTCCGGATGCCTGCAGGGCTGGTTGTCCAGCCAGGCGCAGCGCTGGCAGATATCGCAGGATTCCGTGGAGAGGATAAAAATCTCCATCCCCTGTTCCTTCAGAAACTCTCCTACAGCGTTGCTGATCTCTTCATGCGCTCTTCTGGTGGAGAGCATTTCTTCCATGTTCATCAGGTCCGAAACCTCGGCCACGGTAGAGAAGATGAGGGCCTCTTTGTAGGACCTGATCCTTTTTTCACACTCCGGCAGAGTTCCCGCCGCCGGAGGGCAGGCCCAGGTGCTGTTGTATCTGGGACATTCTATACGGCATATCGTACGCACTCTCTCGTAGACCTGAATTTCCCGAGTGTCTATGATCCGGTACTCGTAGATCGGGTATGCGGCGATAAATTCATCCAGTCTTTCTGTATCCATAGAAAGTTTTCAATCCTTTATATCATTTATGGTACG
>JAFOJB010000106.1 GCA_017420455.1 Blautia sp. | reverse complement strand
GCCGATCTGGCAGTCAGTGTGGGAACCTCCAGGGTGGCGGGAAGCCAGACGGCTTACCTGAAAAAGGGACAGAGATTTTACACCAATCCCTCTATGGCCGCCATGGGCTTCGACCTGCCTGCGGCTATTGGTATCTGCATCGGGAACAGGAGAAAGAAGACCATTCTGGGTACCGGGGAAGGGAGCTTCCAGATGAATCTCCAGGAGCTGCAGACCATCTGGCATCACCAGCTTCCCATCCTTGTTTTTGTCATGAACAATCAGGGATATCACTCCATCCGGATGACCCAGAGAAGCTTTTTCGGGGAGGATCTGGTGGGCGTCGGAGAGGACAGCCATGACCTCAGTTTCCCGGATCTTTCGAAGCTGATTCCGGCATACGGCATCCCCTTCCGGAGAATCGGCACGGTACAGGAGCTGAAAGACACCCTTCCGGAGGTTTTTTCCGAGGAAGGGCCTTGTGTATGTGAGGTGATGCTGGATATCACCCAGGTAACAGAGCCCAAAGTGGCAAGCCGTGCAGACAAGGCCGGACACATGGTTTCCGGGACGCTGGAAAACATGGCGCCCTTCCTGGAAGAGGAAGAGGTCGGGAGGATATTTGAAAGCGTCGGCATTCACATGGAATAAAAGCCGTATGCTGGATAAGAAAAACAGAAAGGTCCTTTAAAAAGGACATGAAAGAGATGCTGGAACCAGAAAGTTGAGGAAGATCAGAAATGAAAAAAATATCTGTACGGATACCGTGCTACAATGAGGAGGGGAATATCCGGCCGATCTGTGAGGCAGTGATCCATGTACTGCAGACGGAGCTTCCCGAATATGATTATGAGATCGTGATCATTGATAATAAATCCAGGGATCGTACCCGGCAGATCATCCGTGAACTTTGTGCGGAAAACAGGCAGATCAAGGCGGTCTTCAATGTCACGAACTTCGGGCAGTTCAACAGTCCGTTCTACGGCCTTCTGCAGTGCAGCGGGGATTGTGTCATATCCATCTGCGCCGATTTTCAGAATCCGCCGGAATACATTCCCCAGATGGTCCGGAAGTGGGAAGAGGGTCATTCGGTGGTCTGTATGATAAAGACCAGCAGTGATGAGAATAAGCTGATGTACTGGCTGCGGGGAAGATACTACAAAATGATCAAAAAGATCAGCGCTGTGGAACAGATCGAGCAGTTTACCGGATATGGGCTTTACGACAGGAAATTCGTGGAGATTCTGCGGCAGCTGAACGATCCCACTCCTTTTATCCGGGGAATTGTGGCGGAATACGCGCCTGACCATGTGGAGATCCCCTTTAACCAGCCGAAAAGAAAGAGCGGGAAATCCCATAACAATTTTTACAGCCTGTACGATGCGGCCATGCTTTCCATCACCTCATATTCAAAGGTCGGAATGCGTCTGGCCATGTTTATCGGTCTTTTCTGCTCCTTGCTGAGCTTCCTCATCGGGTTTGTCTATCTGATCCTGAAGCTGCTTTACTGGAACCGTTTCGCGGCAGGCCAGGCGCCGCTCCTGATCATGTTTTCCATGATCATGTCGCTGACACTGGTATTTCTTGGTTTTATCGGGGAATACATTTCCGCGATCAATATACGGGTCATGCACCGCCCTCTTGTCATAGAAGAGGAGAGGATCAATTTTACGGAAAACGTGGAGCAGAATGGCTGTACAAAGGCGGAAGAGCAGCCCTGCCTTCCTGATACGGAGAAAGAAGAGTAAATGCTCTTCTTCGTTTTGCCGTAAAATGATGCTATGGAACGAGGGACCGGCATTCCGTTTTAATCAAAAATGAAACGGAATACCGGCCCCTCGTTCAGGTACAAGCAGTCTCTTCTGCGTTAAACCTGTCTTTTCTCATACTCTATTGCCTGGACAGTTCTCATGAACCCTTCTTTGATGCTGACCTTGTTTTCCCAGCCAAGCCCTTTGAGCCTGCCGACATCCAGTGGAACCAGACGCGAATTGGGGCTTGAAACATATGCATCGTTCTGTCGTTTTTCAAATTTTGCCGAAAGATTGCGTTCCGGGAAAAGGGAAGTCAATACAGCTGCCAGATCACGGATACGGATGTACTCATCCGGATTTCCAACATTATATGCTTCACCGTTTTTCCCGTTTAACAGAATGATTAAGAGGGCAGATATTGTATCAGTAATGTAGCAGAAAGCCCGTTTGCTTTCCCCGCTGCTTTTGATCACGATATCCTGATATTTTACAATATTTCCGACAAATTCAGAAAAGACTCTGGAATCATTGTCGATGTCGATCGTAGGTCCGTATGTGTGATGAATTCTTGCGATTTTTACAGGCACATGATATTCATCACTATAGGAAAAGCATAATGCTTCTCCGCATCGTTTACTTTCGCCATAAGAATTCCCTCTGGCAAGATAATCTAACAGCCCGATGGAGTTCTCGCTGATTGACACTGAACCTTCAGCAGTTCCATAAACAGCGCCGGAGCTGAAAAACAGAAATCCGTCCACATCATGATTTCGCGCGTATTCCAGCAGCTGATATGTTCCCACTACATTCGGCAGCATTGTTTCTACCGGGTAAAGACCATAATACTGCGGACTTGCCAGACTGGCAGCATGAATCACGTAGTCAGGCTGAACATCGTCTGGCAGCGGGAAAAGAACATCTTTCTGTATCAGGTGAAAGCAGCTTTTTTTTGCATATTCTCCAAATCTTAAATCGCACTTCTGCCCGTTTCGTATTCCTGCATATATTTCGATTCCCGCATTCTGTTCTTCGTTAAGCCAGATAAAAAACGATACAAGATATGACGCAATCATTCCGGATGCTCCAGAGATATATATCTTTTTGTGAAATAGTCTGGTGCTTTCCGGAACATTGAGAAAGATTTCTTCCATATCTGTTTTAATGATAGGATTGGAAAATGAAATTTTAAACATATATACCGTATTCCTTCTTATTTCCGGATATTCGACAGCCATGCTTTAAAATTCTCGGGGACCGAGGTGTACTGGATCAGGTAACCGTCCGGCTTTTTCTCCATGATCTTGGCGTAGAGCTTCCCGTCGGCGTCGATCTGGATATTGTCGAAAAGCTCCAGATGGGTCTGGGTATCCAGGATTCCCGAGTTCATTCCGGAAGCCGCCAGGCCTGCGTAAAACCGTTCCGCGAGGCCGCGCTTGCCGTCCAGCTTGTAAAAGCATACAGGAACCGGCTTCGAGAAGTATGCCGGCGAGAGCGTGGCGGCCGGAATGGACAGGTTGTAGGGTGCCCCGATTCCTATGACATCAGAAAGCTCCAGAGGACTTTGGGAGCCCTTCGGAAAAACCGTCATTTCCTTCGCGACCTCCAGGGAATTCGCGGCCTCCAGGGAAGCAGAGAGTTCTCTTCGGACATCGGAGGAAATCAGGATCTGTCCGCCGACAGTGTAGCTTTCGATCCGTCCGCAAAGGTTCACGTGGCTTCCCGCGACGCCGTACTTTGTCCGTTTTTCAGAACCGATATTTCCCACGATCACTTCTCCGGTATGGATACCGATCCCCATCTGAAGGGAAGGATAATTCCTTTCCGTGTTCCAGCGGTTGATGTCTGCCATCCGGGTCTGCATTTCCAGAGCAGCCGCGACAGCATGGACGGCGTGGGCGTCGTCCGGCAGAGGAGCGCCGAATATGGCAAGGATACCGTCCCCGATAAACTCTATGATCGTACCATTCCGGTTCTGGATCACTTCTGTCATTTCCCCGAGATAATGATTCAGCAGACAGAGCAGGTCGGCGGCGTCCATCTGCTCCGAAAGAGCCGTAAACCCGCGGAGATCGCTCATCATGATGGTGAGGTTCTGCTTCTTTCCACCCAGGGCAAGTCCGTTGGGCGTTTCCAGAAGCTGGCGGACGATCTCGTCGGAAAGAAAACGCCCGAAGGTCTCTTCCAGGAGCTTGTTCCGCATTTCCAGTCTGGTATTCAGCGCTTGGATCTGCTCCATGTAGCTTACCGCGTCCCGCAGGGCCATCAGCTCGCTCAGATCCCCGATGACCAGGATGACGCCGATGTGCTTCCCTTCTTCGGAAAGAAAGGAGGAAACCACACGGAGATGCTTTATGTTGTGGTCTATGGTATAGGGAATGACCTCCTCATGGGACAGGGACCTGCTGTAGATGGCATCCAGTACCATCTGGGAGAAGGCGTCGTTCTCTGAATTCTGGAAAAACAGGCTGGCAAATATACGGCCGGTAAGCATGCCCTCCGGAAAACCAAGGATCGTGTGGACAGCGGGGTTCGCATAGGTGATGGTCCCGTCAAACCCTATGGTCATGATGCCCTCCTTCATGTTCTGCATGATGTTCAGGAGGATATTCTGCATGATATGCTGCCGGTTCTGTTCAGATGTTACAGACATTTTCTACCTTCCTTTGTTTATCGAAATGTGCTTTCTGCACCGGAATCATGGATTTCCCCGCCGTAGGCACCCCCGAGGGAGCCGTCTGTCGCCACAGTTACGTTTTTAAGCTCCAGACCGCGAACACCGTGAGCGTAGACGCCGTAGACGGGGCTTTCCAGAGTGCCGTCCCCGTCGCAGGGACGAAGATCATACCCGTCCACCGGCCATCTGGAGACCTTTTTCAGCGTCATCTGGATATTCTCAAGCTGCACGTCTTCAATGGGATTCTCCTCCATTCCATAGAGGAAGATCCCGTTCTCTCCGGTGCTCTGCACGTTCCGGATCCGGATATTCCGGATCTTTCCCACGCCGAGCCCCTTGTGGCGTTCCAGCGCCGTGATGGCGATGGCCTCGCCCCGCCCCCAGTAGTTCGGGGCAAACCGCCGGTTCTCGATGATCAGGTTTGAAATCTGTACATTTTCGATATTCCCCAGATCCCGCAGCTGCAGGGAAACCGCCCTGTGGGAGCCGGTGATCACGCAGTTGTCCACCAGGATATTCCGGAAGTCGCTCTCGCTCTCGGTCCCGAATTTGATGGCGGCGCTGGTGGAGCGGAGGGTGCAGTTGCTGATGACGACGTTCTCCGTCGGCCCGTACTGTCTGTAGGCGCCGGAGGTCTTCAGAACGATATTGTCGTCGGCGGATTCAATATGGCAGTTCACGATGCGCACATTCTGGCAGTGATCCGGATCGATGCCGTCACAGTTGGCCATCCGCAGGTTGTTCAGGATGCGGATGCCGTCCACCAGAACATCCTTGCAGCCGACCATGTGCAGAGTCCAGAAACCGGACCTTGTAAGGGTCACATCCTTCACCGTCAGATGCCGGATATCCTCCAGAAAGAGGAGCGGCGTTCTGGGATACCAGGCGCCGTCGATGAAATACCGGTCCTGGTCTCCGTAGTAGATCTCTTCCGATCCGTCGATGGTGCCATAGCCGGTGATCCGGACATTTTCGGCCCCGGCCGCGAAGAGAAAGTAATTGGCCGGCTTTCCGGCATACTCGCAGTTGACATAGGAGGGGACGAGCCTTGTGGTATCCAGGTCCGCGAATTTCCGGTAATCCTCCAGACGGTCGCTCCCCCGCAGCACTGCGCCGCTCTCCAGATGAAGCTCCGTATCGGAGCCGATGATCAGGGAGCCGCTTTTATAGATATGGCCGCCGGGCAGCAGAACCGTGCCGCCGCCCTTCTGGCAGCAGGTGTCCAGAGCCGCCTGTATGGCCTCTGTATCCAGAGTGACGCCATCGCCTGCGGCTCCGAAATCCAGAACATTATACATAGAAGTCCTCCTTCGATGCCGATATCCTCAGGATCCGTTCCGGAAGGAACCCGGTCCTCCGGCTGCAGGATCCTTATTTTTTCCATCCCTCCGGCAGATACGCCAGCGTTGCGCCGATCATGTCGTCCACCAGGGAACGGACATCCGCCTCTGCGCAATGGTGGCCTTTGATCAATGGGTCATTGAGGAAGGCCCGTACCACCAGCTCCCTGTCGCAGGTCCTGGCGGCCCTGTAGGTGAGCTCATGATTCTGCAGATGCGGAAGGAGCAGCTCCTTCAGCTTTTCGGGAACATCCCCTGCGATCAGCGGGCGGATGGAATCCCGGCAGAAGACGGCGTTGGTCTCCACTACCGCTGTGGCGGGGAGATTCGGGATCTGCAGGAAAGTGTTGGGAATGTTGACATTGCTGATAAAACGGGAAAGACCGCAGAGCGCCTTGATGAGAAGGATTCCTTCCTCGCCGGTGGGGGCAAGCTCGATCTCTTCTTTTCCCTCGATAAGACGCTGGCTTCTGTCGAGCCTCTCCTGCAGATCCTGCTTTCTCCAGGCAACGGTGGTCAGGCTGTACATCCAGCTCTTTACGGTCTCCGGATCCTTCAGATACTCATCTCCCGGCATGAATTCTGCCAGATGCCTGTCCCCTGCCGCCGCAATGAGCCCGTAGCGGTTGAACAGGTCCATTTTGACCCGGTGCATGCAGGCAAAATGGGAATTCATCCAGTTTTCTCCCTCCAGCTGATACCCCTCCGCAAAATGGCTGTCGATGTAGCTTTTGTAGACGGGGAAAAGATCCACATCCCGGTAGGAGGCTTCGGTGAACCAGGTGAAATGGTTGATCCCGATCACGTTTACAAGGATATCATGCCAGTCCTCCACATGATCTCCGGTCTGTGCTTCGTAGATGCCCCGGAGAACCTTCTGGGTTCCGAAGACCTCATGGCAGCAGCCAAAGGCCTTGATCTTTGGAAAGACATCGTACAGGGTTCTGACGCAGAGGGACATGGGGTTGGTATAGTTGATCACCCAGGCGTCCGGCGCAAAGGAGCGGACCGCTTCGGCAATCTCCACGAACATGGGGATCGTCCGGAGAGCGCGGATCATCCCGCCGGGGCCGGCGGTATCGCCGACAGACTGGTAGACGCCCAGCCTTTCAGGCATATGGACGTCCGATTCCATTTCGTCAAAGGTGCCGGGGAGTATGGAGATCACGACAAAGTTGCAGCCGGTAAGCGCCTCCTGGAGGCTGCTGCATACGGTAAAGTCCCATTCCCCTTTTGCATCGGGGCGGCTCATCAGATGATTTCCGATCTGCGCGTTCTTTTTCGCGGCCTCTTCATCGATGTCGTAAAGACGGATGGTGCCGCTGATCTCGTCGTCAAGTGCCAGGTCTGTCATAAAGGTCCAGGCCCATCCGCGGGAACCGCCGCCGATGTAGGCAATCTGGATCTCTCTCATTTTGCCGTCTTGGTATTTCATTTTATTCTGCCTTTCTGGAAACAGGTCTGAAAATACAGCCGGAGCGCGGCGAAAACACCACTATGTTTTCCCGCGCCCTTCGGATGAAACGTTATCCCTTGATACCGGAGCTTGCGATTCCTTCTACCAGGGATTTCTGGAAGAAGAGGAACAGGATCGTAGCCGGAACGATCGAGAGGGTGGACATGGC
>JAFOJB010000105.1 GCA_017420455.1 Blautia sp. | reverse complement strand
GCTTCGTAAAGCAGAATGGACATTGTCGTAAGATGATCCATAAACAGGCGTGTTATAAGCAAGTATGTAATAAAAGACATGTTATAAACAAATATGTCATAAACATGTTAGCCATAAACATGTATACCATAAACATATATATAGGAAGTTTTATATGAAAAGGATAGCATATCTCTCGGTTATTCTGATTGTCATAGGCGGAGTTATGCTGGTGGGGCTTTCCCCGGATACATTGTCTATGGTCATTACCGGCCTGATGTGGGGGATTTCCTGCGTCAGCATTGTTGTTGGAATCGTTCCCCTGATCTCTTTTTCAGGAGCGTTTCAGACTGGTGTAGAGAGCGTTTTCCGGGCGTCGGAAGCCCAGACGGATTCGGTGTGGATTGCTGTACAGCAGATTGACAGCTTCTTCAGGCAGAGAATCCTGGATTCTCTGTTTGAAGATTATAAATACAAGGTCAACCGTCAGAGGGAATCCGGGCAGATCATGAGCGATGTGGAGGCTTACATCAACGAGGATACGTTGGCTTTGCGCAATTGGAACAGTATTATGATCCAGATCCCGGGAACTTTGACAGGTCTTGGAATTCTGGGTACCTTTATTGGACTCGCAATAGGCATTGGAGGAGTTGGCTTCAGCTCTATTGAAGCTGCTCTAAGCAGTGTACAGGTACTGCTTTCCGGAATAGAGGTTGCTTTTTATACTTCTATTGTGGGCGTAATCTTTTCTATCGTTTTTAATATAACTTACAGGATGATCTGGAATATGACCCTTCGGGAGATGGGAATGTTTCAGGAGGAATTCCATAAGCATATTCTGCCTCCTGCAGAGGAGCAGCAGCGATATCGCGAAAGAAGAGAACTTCAACAGATTATAGAACGCCTTGACAGAATTCCCAAAAATGCAGGCTTTTCCCTTTCAAATGGAGGAGAGGGACAGGCACTTGGTGTTTCAGCCGGGAACGAGCAGATTCTGATGCCTCAGATCCTGCAAGGGCTGAAGGAAGGGGAATTTATATTCTATCTGCAGCCGCAGTATGACCTGAATACCAGAAGGATTATTGGAGCGGAAGCTCTGGTCCGCTGGAACCATGGGAAGCTGGGGCTGGTATCTCCGGCGGTCTTTATCCCGGTTCTGGAAAAGAATGGCTATATAACCAAGCTGGATCAATACATCTGGGAACAGGTATGTAAAACGATCCGAAGGTGGATTGACACAGGTGTCCGACCGGTACCGATTTCCGTGAACGTTTCAAAGACCGATATCCTTGCGCTTGATGTAGTACAGTTTTTTACCGAGATGGTCAAAAAGTACCGGATTCCGCCAAGAAATCTGGATATAGAGATTGCGAAAAATGCTTATATACAGACTCATGGCGCTTTGCTGGAGGTAGAGAATCATCTTCAGCAGAGCGGATTCCGCATTATTATGGATGGATTTGACGGTGATTTCTTTTCGTTGAACAACGGAGATGACACGAATGCAGATGTCTGGAAACTTGATTTACGGTTTTTCCTGAAAAAAAATCAAAATGCAGATGCTCTTTATGGAGCATTTGACCAGGCGAGGAAACTGCACCTTTCTCTGATCGCGGAGGGAATTGAAAATATGGAACAGGTTTCCGTATTGAAAAAATGCGGCTGTACAGAAGGACAGGGTTACTATTTCACCAGACCTGTTCCCCTGAATGAGTTTGAAGATTTGCTGAATGGAGAGATGGATGCGAAGAAAGAAAGATAAAAATCAACAGGAAGAAATCAATTTCTGGCAGTCCCAGTCCGACCTTCTGACAGCGTTGGTATTGATTCTTCTTCTGATCATCCTGCTTTTATCCTTATATCTGATGCAGATTCCGGATACGGAATACAAGGACATGTGGGTTGGTGATGATGTGAAGTCGGGAGAACTGGAGCTTACGCCTACGCCGACTCCCACAGATACACCAACTCCGACCCCGACCTTATCGCCGACCCCAACTCCGGTGCCTCGAATAAATGGCGGAAACGGGGGCGGAGATGATGGAGGGCGGGATGAAAACGAAGGTCCTTTTGAAGGAGAAGGAGAAAAATCTGCCGTTTATGTAATGCTGGTTGATGGAGATACAGATCTTACCGTAAAGGAGAAAGGCATCCAGTTTGAGCTCCATGAGAGACAAGGAAATCTGATGACCCTGAATACCTATTATCCGGAACGGATCTCCTACCGGAATTATGAAACTACAGAGGACGGAGTTTTTTATCTCCCGGAGAAGATCCATCAGGGACAATACTACCTGAAAGAGCTTACGGAACCGGCCGGATATGACCTGCCTGAGGAAGAATATTTTAATCTGAGCGAATATTATGACTGGGATGATCCTTATACTGTCCGTGTCCCGGTTTACCCTTCACGAAACATTATCAAAGTGCAGATGCTGGACAGAGCAACAGGACAGACTCTGGAAGGAGGATCTTTTCGGGTGATTGCCGCATCCAATATTCTGACCCAGGACGGCACGCTTCGCTATCGGAAGGGAGAAACAGCCTCTGAAATTATCTGTGATGAAAACGGATATGGAGAAAGCGGGGAGTTATATCTGGGTTCGTATATCCTGAAGCAGCAGGAGATCCCGGAGTATTATGCAGGCCTGGACGAGTCGGAGATGGAGATCGAGGTCGAAAAAAAGACCAATGTGGAGGCTCTGCCGAATCTGCTGGAAAGTGACCGGACGGAGTTTATCCTGGAACTCAAAGATGAACTGTATGAAAACCAGACGATCCAGGGGGCAGAATTTTCCATCACCGCAGGCAGAAGAGGAGTGGCAGACACCTATAAAACAGACAGCCGGGGAACCATTTATCTGGACGAACTCTCAAAAGATACCACGTATTATGTGAAACAGACAGCTTCTGTCGGGGATTATTATCCGGATGAAACGGTGTATCAGGTGCATGTTTCTACCGAT
>JAFOJB010000104.1 GCA_017420455.1 Blautia sp. | reverse complement strand
GTATCTGAAAGACGAAACAATCTCTTTTTGAACACTATGATATTTCATTATAATATAGGAATCAGATATCGACAGCATTCGACATAATCCTTGCTTTATCGACATTTTGGTTTTCATTTTTGGAGGTGTTTACATGGATATCCTGACCAGAATAGTTAAGCTCCGGGAGGAACGAAATTGGTCTGAGTATAAGCTAGCAGAAAAATCCGGACTGACACAGTCTACGATCTCCTCATGGTATCGAGGGAATAAGGATACGTCTCCCAAGCTCGATTCCCTGATGAGAGTATGTGAAGGATTTGGAATTACCTTGTCACAGTTTTTCATGGATGACCAGGAAAAGGAAATCACTTTGACTGATTCCCAGTTTGCTCTTCTGGAAAACATATCCAGGCTGACGCCGTCCCAGCAGGAAGCCCTGATGCAGTTTCTGAATTCCATGTTTTCAGAGATTCAGAGCCACGAAACAGAGAAAAAGCCGGACGAAAAGCCGGATAAAAACCCGGACGGAAAAAAGGCGGACAAAAAGGCGGTAAAATGAAGCATCGCAGCATGAGAACAGGTGTACATCGATCCCCGTCAGGCAGAACACTGGCAGGTCACAGACCGAAGGGCGTGGAACAGGAAGGCATGAGACATCACGTCTCCTTGTTCCACGCCCTTCTTCTGCGTATATTTATGATGAAATTTCAATAAAGAGATGATAAAATGGTTGTCGGACGGAATCACGGCGGCCCATGATGTATTTACAGCGGCGCAGATGCACGGACGGGGAAGGCTTCCGGCAGCGCTGCAGGAAAGGATTCAGGTATCGATGGAAATTAAGAATGTAGTATTTGATATTGGAGGGGTGCTTGCGGATTTTCGGATAAAGGAATTTCTGGCAGGCAAGGGCTTTGACGGCACTATGATCAAAAGGATCCTGAAGGCTTCGGTCATGAGCCCGTACTGGGGAAGGTTTGAACGGGATGAGCTTTCCGAAGAGGAGGCGCTGAAGGGCTTTGCCCGCGCGGATCCGGAAATTGAGCAGGAGCTTCGCGCTGCGTATTCCAATGTGGCGGGGCTTCTGACCAGCCGGGATTACGCGATCCCTCTTGTACAGGGATTGAAGAAGACAGGCCGCAGGGTTTACTATCTTTCGAATTATTCCAGAAAAGCGTACAACGAGTGCGCCGAGTCGCTGGCTTTCATGCCGTATATGGATGGCGGGCTTGTATCCTTCAGAGCGGGGCTGACAAAACCGGATCCCTGCATGTACCGGATGTTTCTGGAACAGTTTGCTTTAAAGGCCGCAGAGTGCGCTTTTATAGATGACTCTGCAGAAAATGTTGACGCGGCGAAGGAACTGGGATTTACGGGGATCGTGTTTACATCCCTGGAGAAGCTGCTTTCAGAGCTTTCAGACTGCGGTGTGGAGATAAAGCTATGATCTATATCATAAGACATGGGCAGACGGAATTGAATCATGCGCATGCCCTTCAGGGCAGGAGTGACCACCCCCTGAACGAAAAGGGAAGGGCCGAGGCGGTACAGGCAGCAGAAAAGCTGAAGAATACGGATTTTTCTTATGTATTTACCAGTCCGCTGACCAGAGCCGTCGAAACAGCAAAGCTCGTGGCGCCTTCCGTGGAACCGGTGGTCGACGAAAGACTGATCGAGATGGATTATGGGCCGTATGAAGGGCTGGACCTGACGAACCTTCCTCCGGAAATCCTTCATTTCTTCAGTGACTTTGTACACAATCCGGCGCCGGAGGGGATGGAACAGCTGTCTTCGGTCGTCGAAAGAGCGGGGGAATTTCTGGAGGAGATCAGAAATCTTCCCGGTAATATCCTGATCTCGACGCATGCCATCGCCATGAAGGGAATGCTGGAATACCTTACCCCGGAGTCGAAGGGCAGCTACTGGTCCAGATATATCGGAAACTGCGCCATATACACGGCAGAGATAAAGGATGGACATATTGGAGTTCCGGCAGAGCTCGTATGAAACCTTGCGGAGGAAAAGAAAAATGATCAGATACCTTATTGTAGGCAGCGGATACAGGGCGGAGTTTTTCGGGAGGATCGCAAGGACTTTCCCGGAGATCTTTGAGGCTTTGTTTCTGTGCCGTTCCACGGAAAAGGCAGAGTGGATCTCCCGGAAAACCGGAATCCCGGCGACTGCTTCGGTCGACGATGCAGTTACCTTTCATCCGGATTATGCCGTGATCGTGGTAAACAGGCCCGCGATTGCCGAAACGGCAGAGGAGTGGATTCAGAGGGGCTTTCCGGTGCTGCTGGAAACACCTGCGGGAGCAGACCTGGAGGAGCTTCGCCGGCTTTGGAAACTGTATTGCGAAGGTGCCCGTATCTCGGTATGCGAACAGTATCACAGGTATCCTGTGGTGGCAGCAGGGTTAAGGAGAGTAAAGGAGGGGCTGATCGGAGAGCCGACATCTCTCAGCCTTTCGCTGGCCCACGACTACCATGGGTTCAGTCTGATCCGGACCATGCTGGGAGTTCCCGGAGAATCCTATGTCCTTCGGGGAGAAACCTTTCAAAGTCCCATTATAGAGACGGATTCCAGGCTTTCGGCCATCTATGACCAGGAAACAGAGGTCCTGAAGGACAGGACCATGTGCCATATTACGTTCTCCTCCGGGAAACGGGCGTTTTACGATTTTTCTAGCGCGCAGTATCATTCCTACCTGAGGGCGAGGAACCTTTCCCTGAAGGGAACCCGGGGGGAATGGAAGGATACGGTGATGCGTTTTCTTGATGAGCATGGAGAACCGCGGCAGCTTCCGCTGCTTCCGGAAATTCCGGAGAAATACCGCTGCCTGGACACCGCGGGTCTCCGGGATATCAGGAAGACCTGGTCCGTGGAGCTGGGGATGGAAAATGTTCAGGATGAATTTGCCATCGCGACCATGCTTCTGGATATGAAGGAGTACATAGACGGCGGAGAAAGCCCCTACAGGCTGGAGGACGCCCTGGACGACGCATATTTCTGGCTTCTGCAGAATGAAATGGCCGAGAAGCCCTGGGAGGCGATTTCCTCCGCGAAAATGCCCTGGCACTCATGATCCGTGTTCAGGAATGTCTTGACATACGGCAGGATTCCTCTTATAATGCAGGTAGCTTTTCGGAAACATGTAGTACAGCATAAGAGCTGGTTATGGAAAAGACGTGACCCATCCAGAAAGGGATATAAGGCCGGACGGACAGCCGGGTCAGATGCCGATGCGGAATTCCCGCGCGCAGCTTTCGCTGCATCTCATTGACTGGGTTAGAAGCCCAGTTTCATTGGTTGGCCGGTTTCGGCCATGTGCTTCTTTCAGATAAAGAAGTACACATCAACTTGTGAAATGGTCAATAAGAGTAGTAAAAGTAAGTCTTTACTGTATAGACTCTCATGCCTTTACCTGCAAAGTTTGTATGCTTCCCGGAAGGTCGTCCATTCTGCGGAGCTTTTCCGGTATTTACAAGGTGATGTGTGCGTGTGCATATGTCACCTTTTTTTCTATGTATTTCTGCCTAAAAGAGGGAGCGTCATTTGGTTATGAAAAGAAATCTAACTTCTCAGATGCGGGCACCGATCTATGAAGCGCTGGAGCAGTTCCGGCAGATGCGGGTCGTCCCCTTTGATGTGCCGGGGCACAAGAGGGGGCGCGGCAACCCCGAGCTGTCTGCCTTTCTGGGACAGCAGTGCGTCAGTATTGATGTCAACAGTATGAAGCCCCTGGACAACCTGTGCCATCCGGTGTCGGTGATCCGGGAGGCAGAGGATCTGGCGGCCCAGGCCTTCGGGGCGGCTCATGCCTTTCTGATGGTGGGCGGCACCACCAGCTCTGTCCAGAGCATGGTCCTGACCGTCTGTAAACGGGGAGACGAGATCATCCTTCCAAGAAATGTGCACAGAAGCGTCATCAACGCGCTGGTGCTCTGCGGGGCGGTGCCTGTCTATATCAACCCCGAAGTGGATCAGCGGCTGGGCATTTCTCTGGGCTGCCGCCGGGAGCAGATCGAGAAGGCCATCCGGGAGCATCCCAACGCGAAGGCAGTCATGGTGAACAATCCCACCTATTACGGCGTCTGTTCGGATCTCCGGGCCATCGTGAAAATGGCCCATGCCGCGGGAATGCTCTGTCTGGCGGACGAGGCGCACGGCACCCACTTTTATTTCGGAACCGGACTTCCGGTGTCCGCCATGGCCGCCGGCGCCGATATGTCCTCTGTCTCCATGCACAAGAGCGGCGGGAGCCTGACCCAGTCCAGCCTGCTGCTGATCGGACCGGACGTCCATCAGGGATATGTACGCCAGATCATCAATCTGACCCAGACGACCTCCGCCAGCTACCTGCTGATGAGCAGTCTGGATATCAGCAGGAGAAACCTTGCTCTTCGCGGAAGGCAGGTATTCCACCAGGTAGCGGATATGGCGGAATACGCCAGAGAGGAAATCAACACGATCGGAGGGTATTACGCCTTCGGCAAGGAACTGACCAACGGGAATTCCGTCTTCGATTTTGACCACACAAAGCTGGCGGTCCATACCAGGGATATCGGTCTGGCAGGGATCGAGGTTTACGATTACCTGCGGGATGAATACGACATCCAGATCGAATTCGGGGATATCGGGAATATCCTGGCGTATCTTTCCATGGGAGACCGTATGCAGGAGCTGGAGCGGCTGGTCAGCGCCCTGGCAGAGATCCGCCGGCTTCATCAGAAGGACAGCGCCAGCCTCTTCAGCGAGGAATATATCGATCCTATTGTGGAAATGAGTCCCCAGGAGGCTTTCTACGCTGAAAAAGAAAGCGTTCCGCTGGAGAATTCAGAAGGGATGATCTGCAGTGAATTTGTCATGTGCTATCCGCCGGGCATTCCGATCCTTGCGCCGGGAGAGCGGATTACCGGGGAGATCCTGGATTATATCCGGTTTGCCAAGGAGAAAGGGTGTTCCATGACAGGACCGGAGGACCCGGATATCACAAGACTGAACGTATTGAAATAAACAGATGATCCCGGTACAGAAAGTCATCATTCTGCGGAAGCGGCAGTCCCCGGCCGATGCGGCCGTGAACAGCAGCCCGCGGAACGGTCTTTCCGGCCTGCGATCATCGAGGAAGGTGGAAAACAGCTATGGAACTTTGGTTCAGTGAATATCACACGCCGGATGTGAAGCATTCCATCCGGATGACCCGTCACCTTTATTCCCGGAAAAGCGAATTCCAGCAGATCGATATCTTCGACACGCCGGAATTCGGCCGTGTCCTGACCCTGGATGGAAATGTCATCGTGACCGAGCGGGACGAATTTATCTATGACGAGATGATTACCCATGTTCCCATGTCCGTGCATAAAAACGCCAGGGATATTCTGGTGATCGGTGCAGGGGACGGAGGTGTCGTGCGGGAGCTGACCCGGTATGACCGGGTGCGGAAGATCGACCTGGTGGAGATGGATCCGGACGTTGTACAGGCCTGCCGGGAATTTCTGCCCAGCAACGCCTGCCGGATGGAGGACCGGCGCGTCAGGATTCATTACGAAAACGCGCTGAAGTTTATCCGGCGCTGCGAGGATAAATATGATCTGATCATTGTGGACTCTACGGATCCCTTCGGGCCTTCGGAGGGACTGTTCACCAAGGAATTCTATGGGAGCTGCTACAGCGCTCTTCACGATGACGGGATCATGGTGAACCAGCAGGGCAGTCCTTTTTACGCCGCAGATGCCGAAGCCATGCAGCGCAGCCACAAACGGATCGTAAGGACCTTTCCCATCAGCAGGGTTTATCAGGCGCATATTCCCACGTATGCCGCCGGTTACTGGACCTTCGGCTTTGCCAGCAAGAAATATCATCCGGTGGATGATCTGGACGGGGATGCCTGGAACGCCCTGAACATGAGAACCCGCTACTATACCACCCGGCTGCACAAGGGAGCCTTCTGTCTTCCTGCTTTTGTGGAAGAGATGCTTCAGGAGGTGGAACAATAATGCTGCCGCAGAATATTGAAACCTTTATCGGCTGTGATGCTTCCTATGAGGAGGCGAAGATCGTGCTCTTCGGCGCACCCTTTGATTCCACCACCAGCTTTCGGCCAGGAGCCCGTTTTGCAAGCAGCGCCATGCGCCACGAGAGCTTCGGCCTGGAAACCTACAGTCCTTATCAGGATAAGGATCTGACCGATTATAAAATCTTTGACAGCGGGGATCTGGAGCTGTGCTTCGGAAGTGCCGAAGCTGCTGTTTCGGACATTGAAAGCCGTGCGGATGCCATCCTTTCCGACGGGAAGCTTCCGGTGCTGCTTGGGGGAGAACACCTGGTCACTCTGGGCAGCGTACGCGCGGTGCAGAAAAGATATCCGGATCTTGTGATCCTTCATTTTGACGCCCACGCAGATCTCCGGGAGGATTATCTGGGAGCCCGCTTAAGTCACGCCTGCGTCATGCGGCGCTGCCATGATCTTCTCGGAGACGGGAGGATCCACCAGTTCTGCATACGAAGCGGCGACAGGGAGGAATTTCTTTTCGCGTCGAAGCATACGAAAATGCATAAGTTTTCCTTTGACGGGCTTGCCGAAACGGTGGAGGAGCTGAAAGGGAGCCAGGTGCCGGTGTATCTTACCATCGACCTGGACTGTCTTGATCCTTCTGCCTTTCCGGGGACCGGCACGCCGGAAGCCGGAGGAGTGACCTTCCTGCAGCTTCTTGGCGCGCTGCAGCTTGTATCGGAAACCAATATTGTCGGCGCCGATGTGAATGAGCTGGCTCCCATGCTGGATCCAACCGGCGTTTCTACCGCGGCGGCCTGTAAGGTGCTGCGGGAGCTGCTGTTATATCTTGCGGGTAAGGATTGATCCGTCAGTGAATTCATGCGAATAAGAGGAGGAAATAAAATATGAGCAGAGTACTTGTGATCGGCTGCGGGGGAGTTGCCTCTGTAGCCATCTCCAAATGCGCTCAGGTGAGCGAGGTGTTTTCCG
>JAFOJB010000103.1 GCA_017420455.1 Blautia sp. | reverse complement strand
GTACAAGGGGTTCATCGTCAACGATCAGCAATCTGTGCATCTGTATTCTCACTTCCTTCCGGCTGCCCGAGCCCTACCAGAGAAGCTGGTGCCAGGCTGCCCTGTTATACTGCCTGTCCCGCCCAAAGCGCCTGCATTTCCGGGGGGGCCTGCGCCGGATCAGTGCCGCGGCAGACGGCATATTTCCATTGCAGATCCGTGCGCGAATATATTATGCGCCTTGCGGTATCTCCTGCTTCGGGAAAAAGAGCCGCATGGTCGTGTATTCTCCGGGACGGCTCTCGATCTCTATCCCGTAGTCTTCTCCGAAGGCATATTTGATCTGGCGGTTCACATTTGAGATCCCCACCTGGCGGAAGAAGTCGTTTGAGGCCTCCCCTTCCCCGGAAAGGACTCTCCGGATGGATTCTTCATCCATCCCGACGCCATTATCTGTCACCGCGATAAAGAACCGTTCCTCCTGACCGCAGAGCTCCACCCGGATGAGCCCGGCGCCGTTCTTCGGCTCAATTCCATGGAAGATCGCGTTTTCTACGATAGGCTGTACGCAGAAACGGTTGATCTTCTGGGCAAGAAGGCTTTCGTCCCTGATCCCGTATTCCAGCTCGATGGTGCCGGCGTACCGGTATTTCATGATGGTAAAATAGTCGTCCAGAAGGGCGAATTCCTCCTTCACGGTGATCAGGCTGTCCGTCCGTTTGGAGATATTCTTCAAAAGCCTTGAAAGGGCGGTAGACATGTCCGCGATTCCGTCCGCCCCCTGGATCGCCGCCATCCATTTGATGGTATTCAGTGTATTGTACATAAAATGGGGATTGATCTGGGACTGAAGGACCCGATATTCCAGCTCCTGCCGTTCCTTCTCATCCTGTACCTTCTTTTCCATGAGGGCAGAAACATTCAGGGAAAGCTCATTGATCCCGATCCCGATATCTCCCAGCTCGTTGTTCCATTCAATATCCGGATCCCTGGAAAAATCTCCGCGGCCCACCCTGCCGATCTTTTCCAGAAGCGCTGTGACAGGCTTTGTGATGACCCGCCGAAGGACCCAGCTCATCAAAAACCCCGCCATCAGTATCAGCAGGAAAATGAGACTGATGACCAGAAGATAAAAAAGGCTGCGGGAATGCAGCTCCTTGTCGGAGGGCAGGATGGAGATGGTCCAGTCCTGCTCCGGAAGCGTATAGCTCACCACCCCTTCCGGAAGCGGCTGTTCGATAAAGGTCTTATTTTCGTACCGGCAGGTATACTTATCCCGGATCGTCAGATACAGTGCCTCGTCCTCTGCCGGATGATACTTGTCGAGGATGCGCCCGGCGATTTCCTGGGAAAGTTCCAGATACACCCACCCCACAAGCTGTGTCGAGGTGCTGCTGTAGATGGGACGCAGCACCGGAAGGACCTTCTTTGTATAGAAGGGACTCAGTACACTGTCGATAAAGCCTGGATACTCCGCCGGATCTTCCGAAAGGAGAGCCTGAAACCAGGGCTGGCCGACGATCAGCCTGGCCGGCTCGCTCCGGTTCAGGCTGTCATACACAGGGATATTCTGAAGATAACTGCTGCCATCGGGAACCGAGATCACGATCCGCCGGATCAGGCTGCGGATGCTCTGAACACTGAGCTCCGTATTCAGACGGTCCCAGCAGGCTACTGCCTTCCCCCTCAGCTTTTTCTGGAGCTCCCTGTCCTCTTTCGCAGTCATCATCTGCTTCAGATAATCACTGATGGTCGTGTCTACACAGATCCAGTTCGTGAACATGGTCACCTGCTCCAGATCCGCTCCAAGCTCGCTTCCCAGGAGCTGGATGTTCGTAGACGCCGCCTGCCGCTGATTTTCCCTGAGATACCTCCGGGAAACCACGTAGCTTGCGCCGGCCACCGCCAGGGCGAGGACCGCTGCAAAGCCCAGGGACCATACGGTGATATATGTTCGGATGGAATACCATGAAGGCCTCTTTTTTTCCATAAGCTCTGTTCCGCCCTTCCCGAAATACCGGCCTCTTTCCGCCGGGTCCTGCCTGTCCGACTCCAGATCTGACTGCGCTGTTGTCAGTCAGGGATGCCGTCCTGTTCACATCATTTCCTAACCGTAAAAAAATGTCAAGTCTTTCAGACGGAATTTAAAAAAAAGGCATGAATTTCCAAAGAAAATACATTTTCTGAACGCAAGGCAAAAAAATCAGCAAAATTTCTTCAAAAAATGTCCATTCTATTTTTCCGGCGGAGTGAATACAATATTTTCAGTACCTTAGTACAGCATCCGGAGGTGGTTCTGAATACAGAGCATTTCCGGAAAGTACAGCATCCGGAGATGACCTTTTATCCAGAGCATTTCCGGAACAAAAACTGCCAGCACCATCCCGGAATCTCCTGAAAAAGGCCGCCGGGACAAAATTGAAGGAGGAATTACAAAATGATGAAGAAAGCTCTCAGCCTTATTCTCGCAGCAGGAATGATCGCAGGATCTCTCGCCGGCGTCTCAGTGAATGCCGAGGAGCAGGTCACCCTGAAATGGGCCCTCTGGGATATCTCCAGCACCGTTTACTATCAGCCCCTGATCGACGCCTATGAAGCTGCCAATCCCAACGTGAAGATCGAGATGGTAGACCTGGGCTCCACCGATTACAGCACCGTTCTTGGAACCCAGCTTTCCGGCTCCGGCTCCGATTTCGATGTCGTCACCATCAAGGACGTTCCCGGATATGTCACCCTGGTAAACAAAGGCGTTCTGGAGCCCCTGAACGAGAAGATCGACGCCGACGGTATTGATCTTGGCATGTACAGCGGCATCACCGATCAGGTAACGATCGATGGAAATCTCTATGAGCTTCCCTTCCGTTCCGATATCTGGGTACTCTATTACAATAAGGACGTCTTCGATAAAGCAGGCGTAGAATATCCGACTAACGACCTTACCTGGGAACAGTACGACCAGCTGGCAAGATCTATCGCCGACAATACCCCGGGAGCCGAGGTCTACGGCGCTCATTATCACACCTGGAGATCCACCATCCAGCTGGATGGAATCCTGGACGGCGAGCACACCGCACTGGACGGCGACTATGAGTTCACAAAGCCCTATTATGAAATGGTTCTGGCACAGCAGGCCGACGAAATCTGCATGGACTATGCAACACTGAAGACCCAGGGTCTGCATTACTCCGATGCATTCGCACAGGGCAACATCGGTATGCTGAACATGGGTTCCTGGTTTATCGGCACTCTGATCAACAAGATCGCGTCCGGAGAATATACCGACTGCGCAAACTGGGGCATGGTAAAATATCCTCATGCAGAAGGCGTAGAAGCAGGCTCCACACTTGCCACCATCACCGCTCTTGCACTGCCCACCACCGCTCCGCATGC
>JAFOJB010000102.1 GCA_017420455.1 Blautia sp. | reverse complement strand
TCGGAAGGAAGGATGCCCGGAACACAGAATCCGGAGCAGAAAAGAAGCCGGCGGGACGTCAGGAATCTGAATCAGAGAGGACGGAGACGCTGCTGCCCCGGGTCCCTGCTTCCTGGAAATTCTACGCTTCCTTCCAGGAGGATGCCTTAAAGGACGGCCCGGAAAGGCTCCTTGCCCTTCCGCAGGAGGTGGGGCTTCTCCCTATGTCCATGGGGTGGTTCCTGACCTTCGGAGAGGCTTTTGCCTGCTTTCTGTACTATAAGCTGAATCTGGATCTGCCGGTGATCCGCAGAAAAATGGCCGCGTTCTATCAAAGAGAATACCAGCGAAACTACGGTTTTATCAGGCTTTCCTGGTGCATTCATTATAACGGCTACGAGAAAAAGCTGATCCAGATGTTCCAGGAGGCATCGGGGAAAAGAGGAATTTATATCCACAGCAACATGCAGGGAGAGATCCGGGAAAAGAAGAATCAGCATGGGCTTACCCTGAAGCATGCTTACCGGGAATATGATTTCGCCGCGGCGGTCTCCGGAAGCGCTCTGGAGAGCGCCAGGGCTATCGCCGGCGATGCCGCGAAGCTCCGGCTGGTAAGCAACTGCGTACCTTATCAGAAAGTGAGAGAACGCTCGCGCCTTCCCCTCTCCTTCCAGGAGAATACCCGGTGCAGTGTGCCGGAGGAGGAGCTTCGAAGAAGGCTTGCCCTGCCCGGCAGGAAATTCATGACGATCGGACGGTACTCTAAGGAAAAGAACCACATTATGATGCTGAAGGCTTTCTCCAGGTATCTTGCTGTGAATAAGGAAAAAGATCAGGACAGGACTCAGCTGATCCTTCTGGGAGGAGAGGGCGGTCTGTACCAGGAAACCTGTGACTTCGTGGAGAAGGAGGGACTGCAGGATACGGTAACACTGATCCTTTCGATGGAAAATCCCATGCCGCTCCTTTCATGCTGCGATCTTTTCCTGCTCCCCTCCCTGTACGAGGGACAGCCGCTGGTGCTGCTGGAGGCGGAAGCGCTGGGGGTTCCTTCTGTGGCCACCGACGTTCCCGGAAACCGGGAATTCATGGAAACATATCATGGCACACTGGTACCCTGCACAGAGGAAGGAATCCTTTCCGGAATGGAGGCGTTCCGGAGGGGAGAGGTATCTGTCCTTGGCCTGGACTTTGAAGAATGGAACCGGAAAGCCCTTTCGGAGTTTCTGGCTCTGCTTGCGGACTGACCGGCAACGCCGGGCTTTCTGATTTCCCTTGTATTTTCCGGTACCTTCCTTTATACTGACAGGAGAACACAGGGGGAACACAGGGGGACGGTCCTTTTGTGTTCAAACAACACAAAAGGACCGTCCCCCTGTGTTTCCCAGCGTATGCCAGGCAGGATATTGAGAACAGGACAGAGGAGGTGTGCCGGGTATGGCAGAACTGTATGGGGAACCGCTGATATCTATCATTATGGCGGCGTATAATGTTGAGAAAACGATAGGGACTGCTATCGACTCGGTACTGGCGCAGACATATGCAAACTGGGAGCTGCTGGTAATAAACGACTGTTCGTCCGACAACACGGCTTCTGTTGTCCGGTCCTATACGGACCAGCGCGTTCATCTCCTCAATAATGAAAAAAACAGCGGGGTATCTGTCAGCAGGAAGCGGGGGATGGAAGCCGCGCGGGGGGAATGGATCGCCGTGCTGGACAGTGATGATGCCTGGACAGCCGACAAACTGGAAAAGCAGATAAAGCTGGCCGGGGAAACCGGCGCCGAGCTGATTTTTACCGGTTCCGCGTTCATGGACGATACCGGAAAGCCCATCGACTGGCAGCTTCATGTACCGCAGGTCCTCCCTTACCGTGAACTTCTCAAACAGAATCTCGTTTCCAATTCCTCCGTGCTGGTGAAAGCAGAGCTCTATCGTAAGCATTATGCCGTCGGGGACGGCCTGCATGAGGATTTCGCCATATGGCTGGCGATCACGAGAGAGGGGATTCATGCGTATGGCATCGACGAGCCGCTCCTGATCTATCGTGTCGCCAGGTCTTCCAAATCCGGCAACAAGATGAAAGCGGCCAGGATGAACTGGAATACGTACCGCTATATAGGGCTGAATCCTGTGGCTGCTTCTTACTACATGTGCTGGTACATGGTAAAGGGGCTTCTGAAGTACCGGCATCTGAAATGAAACAGGTTCGAAAGAAAGGGACAACGACGATACATGCATATAAGAAGTGGAATATGCATATAAGAGGTGAAATACTATGACGGAGGTCAGCTGTAAAGAAGTACAGAAATATCTTCTTGAGATGCTGCACTGGTTCCATGACTTCTGCAGCGCGAATCAGCTAAGATATTACGCGCTGGGCGGGACAATGCTCGGGGCGGCAAGACATCAGGGCTTCATTCCATGGGATGACGACCTGGATGTCGGCATGCCCCGGGATGATTATGAGAAGCTTTATACCCTGATGCGGTATCATCCCGGCGATCGATATATCCTGGAGACGCCACATTCTGACGCGCCGGATTTCAATTATTGTTTTTCCAAGCTTTATGACACGAGGACTACGTTGGTCGAGAACCTGAAATATAAAGTCAGAAGAGGCCTGTATCTGGACATTTTTCCGCTTGACGGTATGGGGGACTCTGAAGAAGAGAGCAGACGGACGTTTGGCAGGATCGACAGGCAGTTCAAGCTTCTCCTGGCCCACACCACGGGTATACGAAAAGGCCGCAGTATTCTGAAAAACACAGCGGTCCTGATCAGCCAGACAGTGCTCAGCCCCTTAGTGGATGATAAAAAGGCTGTCAGGAAAATCAACCTGCTTTGCTCGATGAAGAGCTTTGATCATTGTGCTTACGGCGGAAATCCGTTCGGAGCATGGAGATACCGGGAAATCATGCGGACGGACATTATGGGAAAGCCCGCTTTATACAATTTTGAAGATATGGAAATCTACGGCGCGCAGGACTTCGATGCCTATCTTACGCATCTCTATGGAGACTGGAGGAAACTTCCTCCGGAGGAAAATCGGGTTTCCCATCATGATTATTCAGAACTGGATCTGAATCAGCCGTTTTTATAAGGCACTGTCCACAAATAACTTCCGAAAGCTGTGCAGAACAAATTCAAATCTGCAAGGCGGCGGAAGGAAGCGATGCGGGCATCGCTGACTGACAACAACAAAGTCAGATTTGGATTTGGGCAGGTAGAATTCGGAAGTTATCTGTGAACAGTGCCTGACTGCCCGATAATTCTGCTGCTGTTCAGATCTTCGCCCTGAACTGTAACCGTTTTTCTACTATACTTCAGATGGAATAACGTGTTGCGCCTGTACAGACAAAAGTGTATAATGATATTAGCTAACAAGACTAATTGCATATTTATGGAGGATCATCATGAAGCAGGTTAATATGTTGGAAGCAAAAACAGATCTTTCCAGGTTAGTAAGGCTATTAGAAACAGGCCAGGAAGAAGTCATCCTGATCGCAAGGAACGGCATGCCTGTTGTACAGATGACACTTGCGCAGAAAAAGTCTGTGAACAGGCGTATTGGCGTTGCAAAGGGGAAATTTACAGTACCGGATGCTTTTGATCAATGGGACAAAGAAATCGAAGACATGTTCGGAGGCGCAATATGAAAATCCTGCTGGACACACATGTCCTTCTCTGGGCAATCAGCGGAGACGACCGGCTGCCGGAAAAAGCCAGGAAGCTGATATCAGATGAAGAAAATGCAATTTATTTCAGTATCGTTTCTCCATGGGAAGTAGAAATCAAAAGGATGGTTCACCCGGATCAGCTGGCGCTGGACGCAGAAACACTTGTTGCTTATTGCGAGGATGCGGGGTATTACCGGATGCCTGTCAAAGAAAGCCATATTTACTATCTGAAACGGTTGAAAAGGGCAGAAGATGCTCCGCCTCATAAAGATCCGTTTGACCGGATCATGATCTGTCAGGCGGTAACGGAGAATATGATGTTTATTACGCATGACCATTTACTGGATGGATATTATGAGCCGATGGTATATGTCGTATGATGCACGGAAATATTCATATGAACTGTAACACCGGCACAGAATATTGACGTTGCTTTATCCCATTTTGTTGACAATTCAGTGCAATATGTATTACAATGAGAATGGAAAAGTGCATATTATGCATGAAAAGAAACTATCGTGATGTTGGCTGGAGAAATCCATGCGGAAGAGGAAAGGAGTCAGAAATGAGAACATATATCTGTAAATTACGCTGTGCACTTGTATTATGCATGGCAGCTTTCATGGTGATATTGTTTTCCGGCGTCACTGCCAGGGCGGCGTCAATTACTCCGAGCCAGGTAAAGGGAACCTGGGATGGAGAATATGACTGAGACTGGAAGGATTCCGCCGGAAACACAATCTATGTAAAAAGACATGTAACCCTCGTGTTCACCAGCTGCGACAGCAGTGGAAATGTCAAGGGAGGCTTATATCTGGCCGCCATGCCCGGAAAGGAGTATCAGTTTACCGGAAGCTACAATTTTTCCGGAAAGGTCAATCTTTCTACCGGGTACATGACCATCAATCCGGGAAGCTGGATCAAGTCTATTTCGAACTTTAACAAGAGCAATTTCCGGGGAACCTTCCAGATCAGCAGCAAGCTGTTTTCGGGATACCGGTATATTGGTTCCAATAACAAAAACAGCACGAAGTATAAAATCCAGGTCAAAAAGGTTTCC
>JAFOJB010000101.1 GCA_017420455.1 Blautia sp. | reverse complement strand
TCTGGAGACGGATGCGGCGCTTGCGGACGGAAAGAATGTCCGCGTCGTGGGAACATGGTTCAATCACCATCTTTCTCTTCCTACCGGGGAGGAGCTGGACGCCGGGGTGGTCGGCATGCGTTCCTGGTGGGATATCACGGAAGGGGAATGGCTGGATGAATCGGTGGAAGATGCGGCCTCCTCTGTGATGGCGGGAACTCTTCTGGCGCAGGAGAATGGCTGGAAGGCTGGGGACGAGATTACCCTATGTTTTCAGGATAAAGAAAAGAAAGTGACCCTTAAGGGAATTTATGACGCCGGCGGGGATGAGGATCTGCAGCTGTTTGCTCCGCTCAGCCTGGTTCAGGATCTGACGGGCAGGGAAGGGAAGGTCGCTCAGATAGAGGTTTCTGCGCTGACTACCCCGGACAACGAGCTTGCAAGACGTGCTGCCCGTAATCCTTCGGCTCTCAGCAGCCGCGACTATGAGACCTGGTACTGTACGGCTTATGTCAGCGCCATCTGTTACCAGATCCAGGAAGCAATCCCGAACGCTTCGGCGGCTGCAGTGCGGCAGGTCGCCGAGAGCGAGGGGGCAATTCTTGATAAAACACAGCTTTTAATGATCCTGATCACAGCCCTGAGCCTTTTGGGTGCGGCGCTCGGCATAAGTAATCTTGTGACGGCGAGCGTGATGGAGAGATCCAGGGAAATCGGCCTTCTGAAGGCGATCGGGGCGAGGGACCGTTCTATTACCGGGGTGATCATGATCGAGATTCTGGTAACCGCCCTGGTGGGAGGCGTTGCCGGATACTTTATGGGGTTCGGCTTTGCCCAGCTGATCGGACGGAGCGTGTTTGGATCCGCGATAGAGATGAAAGCAAAGGTGATCCCCATCGTAGCAGTTCTGATCACTCTGGTTACGCTTGCGGGAAGCCTGCCGGCAATCCGTATGGTTCTGAGACTCCGGCCTGCCGAAGTGCTGCATGGAGGACAATAAGAGATGACAAAACGAAAGATGTTCTTTCGGATGATCACCGCTTCCCTGCTCAGAAGGCGTTCACGTATGCTGATCGCGCTGCTTTCCATAGCAGTGGGAGCGACGATTCTGTCCGGACTGGTTACAATCTATTATGATGTACCGCGTCAGATGGGAGCGCAGTTCCGGTCCTATGGCGCCAATATGATCCTACTGCCGGGAGAGGAGAAGCCGCTTACAATGGAAAGGCTTCAGGAGGCTTTGAAGAATATCCCGGAGGAAGAGGTTGTAGGAGCAACGCCTTACCGCTATGTGAGGCTGGATATGCCCTCCAGGCAGCAGTCCTTCATCAGTGCGGGAACGGATTTTGAAGAAGTTCAGAAAACCAGCCCTTACTTCAGCGTGGAAGGAGAGTATCCGGAAAATACACGTGAGATCCTGGTGGGAAAAGAGATTGCGGAGACGCTTGGCCTGAAAGAGAGGAGCAGCGTGGAGCTGAGCTATAAGACCACCGCTTTTCCTGCAGGAACGGACCCCGGAGACATTCAGGCAGGAAAAGTCCTGTCCGGGAGCGCGGAAGGGTTCAATAAAGTATTGCTGTCCGCGGATATCGTTCTGGATGAGGAGGGGAAGATTG
Organism: Blautia sp.; assembly: GCA_017420455.1. Classification (GTDB taxonomy): domain Bacteria; phylum Bacillota; class Clostridia; order Lachnospirales; family Lachnospiraceae; genus Blautia_A. The sequence goes on along the minus strand of JAFOJB010000101.1, from coordinate 2,412 downwards.
ATTCCATCGCAGTGGACGCTGCGTACCAGACACCGGGGGTCGGCTCACAGGTGGGTACGGATCAGGCCTTCCTGGATCAGTTTATCGGAAAGAAACCTCCTTTCAGCCTGAATACTCCGGATTCTGAAGGCACACAGCAGGAGGAAAATACAGAGGGAGTAGATGCGGTTTCAGGAGCGACGATTTCTTCCCAGGCGGTGGTTGATGCCGTGAACAGTGCGGTTTTCGGTTCATCGGAAGGTGGAGTGATCGTGGAGAACACAGAACATTTCACCGTTTCAGGGATTCTTTCCACAGGCGGAGAGGAAGAAGCATATATCTATATGTCGCTGAAGGATCTGCAGAGGCTGACGGCCGATGAGACGCTGGATGTAGCGGAACTGTCCGTTTCCGCAGGGGCCGATGAGCTGGACAATTACAGCAGGGCCATCACGGATTCGGAACTGGACATTTCATCCCGCCTGGTCAAACGCGTAACCAGGTCAGAGGCTTCTGTGCTTGGAAAGCTGCAGGCGCTGGTCTTCCTGGTGACGGCTGTTGTTCTGCTGCTTACAATGATCTGCGTATGTACCACCATGCTCGCAGTGGTTTCCGAAAGACGGCGTGAGATCGGTCTTCGAAAAGCGCTGGGAGCATCCGACAGCTCCATCCGTAAGGAATTCCTTGGAGAAGGGCTGCTCCTTGGCGGGCTGGGAGGTGTGCTGGGGGCAATCCTGGGCTTTGTCTTTGCCCAGGTGGTGAGCATCAATGTATTCGGTTCGTCCATCACATTCCAGCCGCTGCTGCTGCCTGCAACGATCCTTGTATCCATGGCGATCGCTGCTGCATCGTGCCAGTTTCCTATTAAGCGGGCTGTGGCGATCGATCCTGCAATTGTGCTTAAGGGAGAATAAAGAGCCTGATGACGAACAATACAAAAGGAGAATAAGGGATGGCACTGCTTGAATTAAGGAATATTTCAAAAATATATGGAGAACTGAAGGCTCTGGACAATGTCAGCATTCAGGTGGAGAAAGGAGAATGGGTTGCGATCATGGGGCCGTCCGGCTCCGGGAAGAGCACGATGATGAACATCATCGGCTGTATGGACAAGCCGTCCCTGGGAGAGGTGCTGCTGGACGGCACAGATATTTCAAAGGAGCCGCAGAAGGTTCTGACGGATATCCGCAGGGAAAAAATAGGCCTGATCTTTCAGCAGTTCCATATGGTTACCTATCTGACGGCCGTCGAAAATGTGATGGTCAGCCAGTATTACCATTCCATGCCTGACGAGGAAGAAGCTCTTGAAGCGCTTGAAAGAGTAGGACTGCGGGAACGGGCAAAGCATCTGCCCGGGCAGCTTTCCGGAGGAGAACAGCAGCGTGTCTGTGTGGCCCGTGCCCTGATCAACCATCCTGAACTGATCCTGGCGGACGAGCCTACCGGAAATCTGGATGAAGCCAATGAAAATATCGTGCTTGACCTGTTCCGGCAGCTGCATGACGAGGGGACAACCCTGATCGTCGTTACGCATGATCCCGAGGTCGCGGAAGCCGCACAGCGCACGATCGTTCTGGAACACGGCCGTGTTGCCAGGGAAATACTCAACGAGAATTTTGGGAAACAGTAAGATGAAAGAAATGGTTTCTATGAAAAAAAGTGGGAAAAGCAGTGCGGTTCCGGCAATGATCATCTTTGTCCTGGCGGTTCTTGCGGCTGTTGGCATCCGGACGTTTTTCAGTCCCTGCATCCATGACGATGGCGCTTTTGGTGTCTGTCACTGGGCAGGACAGGCCATCTTCGGCCTGTCGCTTGTCCTGGCGGCGGAAGGGCTGGCTGCAGTACTGCTCAGAGACAGCGGGGTGCGGAAAGGACTGTATATTGCCATGCTTCTGACCGCTGTGCCTGGCTTTTTTCTTCCAGGTACCCTGATCAGCCTCTGTGGTATGGCATCCATGCGCTGCAGGGCTCTTATGCGTCCTGCCGTGATCATTCTGTATGCCGTGATGGACGCTGCAGCTGCGGCGGGTATTTTTTTATCGAAGGTGAAAAGCCGGGTATGAGATTGTCAGAACAGTCTTAAAGCCTGTGTGGAGAAGAGCAGAAATGAATATCAGAAAACTTCCATTTACCAACCTGCGGAGAAAACCAGGGAGGACAGCAGCCCTTATCCTGCTGACAGCACTTCTGGCCCTGTCCGTTTTTGGCGGAACCATCGTCGAAATGTCACTGAAAAGAGGTCTGGAGAGTCTTGAGTCACGGCTCGGGGCGGATATTATCGTGGTGCCCTCCTCCGCCCAGTCTAAAGTCAGCTTTAAGAATATGCTTCTCCAGGGGACTACAGGAGCGTTCTATATGAGCAGCGAGAATCTGGCGCGTACTCTGGAGGTGGAAGGCGTAGAGAAAGCAGCGCCGCAGTTGTTCCTGGCCTCC
>JAFOJB010000100.1 GCA_017420455.1 Blautia sp. | reverse complement strand
TGGGATGAAGAAGCGGAAATCCACGCGAAGAAGCTGGTGGACCGTGAACTTCAGCGGCTCCGGAAATCCTTTGAACTGGCAAAGGCAGACGGATACCGGAAATACATCATGTTCCTGCACTATCCTCCCACCAATATCCTGGAGAAGCGCAGCGGATTTACGGATATGGCGGAGGAATACGGTGCGGAGCAGGTTGTCTATGCGCACTGCCACGGCGAAAGCAGATTCCATGACAGTATCCAGGGGGAATACCGCGGACGCATCTACCATCTGGCTTCCGGGGATTATCTGCGCTGGAAGCCGCTGAAGATCCTGGAGTGAGGGAGGAACTGTCCATAAGCTGGCGCGTCTGAATCCGCCCGGGCTGCGATGTCACCATTCGTCGATGCGGGGGATGGACGCATGTACCACGCACGTGAAAAAGGCTGATCAGGAATCCGGACTTCTCCTTACCGGAAAAATGTGGAGAGATATGAGGTTGATGCATTATGCTGGCAACGATAGAGGATGATTTTGACCTGGACAGGATTGCAGACAGCGGGCAGTGCTTCCGCTGGAGCAGAACAGACAGTCAGTCGTATCGGATCATTGCAGGCGATTCCTGTCTGAATATGACATCCCTTGGGGATCGGCGCTTTCGCCTTGACTGTACAGAAAGGGAATTTGCGCATTTCTGGAGGGGATACTTTGACCTTCAGGAGAGCTATCGGGATATCCGGAAACGACTGGATCCGGAGAGGGATTCCTTCCTCTGGCAGGCAGCAGAGCATGAAAAAGGGATCCGCATACTGAGGCAGGATCCCTGGGAAATGCTGATCACGTTCATTATTTCGCAGAACAGGAATATTCCTGCGATCAGGCGGAGTGTGGAGCTGCTTGCCTCATGCTGCGGCAGAAAGAAAGCGGACCGCACAGGTCAGGAGTACTGGTGTTTTCCGACCCCGGAGGACGTAGCAGCGCTCTCCGAACAGGAGCTTCTGGAATGCAGGCTGGGATATCGCTGGAAATATGTTCATGCCGCAGCAGAAGCCGTCCTGAATGGAAATATGGATCTGTGCAGACTGAGGGATGCAGACGGGGAAACTGCGATCTCCGCGCTGACATCCCTGTACGGCGTCGGCATAAAGGTTGCAAACTGTGTCTCGCTGTTCGGGCTTCATCACCTGGATGCCTTCCCGGTTGATGTCTGGATGAAGCGGATCCTGGCAGAACAGTATCCGGCCGGATATCCATACGAACGATACTCCCCTTATAATGGAATCTATCAGCAGTACATGTTCGCCTGGTACAGGCATAAGGCTGGCGGGGATGTATGACCTTTCATCCGGAAATTCATTTTTTCACCGCCCATCCAGCCAGTTTTCTGGTCGCTGAGTCAAAAGATACACCAATCTTATATAACTTTCTGGAATCCGCCGTGAACGGCAGTGCGTAGTCCTTACTGTCAATCTGCTCCAGAGCAGCCTGGGCGGTGTCATCCCGTTTAAATTCAAACTGATAGACAAAATTCGTTGTTTCTACCTTGCAGTCGATGCGTCCGGTGCAGGTATGCATTTCACACAGGGCAAACTTTCCAAGCAGGGTAAATACCAGATAGATCACCGCCTGAAAATAATGTTCAAAAGGATCTGTCTCCAGTGTACAGGTGATGCCTGCAAACAAAGCGGTGAGCACATCTCTGATCTTTTCCAGCTCTCCTTGCTCCACGTAGCGGCGAAGGGTAAAGATATCTTTCCCCGATCCTGCTCCGCTGTCCGCTATATACTCCGGCATCAGGCATTCTACAAAGCCATATTTTACTTCTTCATTAGGAAAGGCAAGCGTATAGACACGTCCGGTTCTTTCAAACCCGGCTATCGTCAGATATCCCGTCTGATACAGCAAAGGAACAGGATCCTGACTGTCGCCGGAATAGTCTTTCAGCATTCCTTCACTTGCATACAGGGTCCGATCCGTGAATTTTCTCACATCGAACTCAGTTTCCCTCAGTTTCTTTACCAGAAATGTCGGCGTGCCGGTCTCAAACCAGTAGGAACCGAACTCTCCGTCTGAAAAAGCATTCAGCAGGCTGTATGGATTGTAGACGCCAGGTCCATTCGGATGAAAATGGTAACCGTCATAGGTCTGTTTCAGAGCGGCCAGGCATTCTGGCTCTGTCATGCCCTGCTCTTCAGCCAGTTTCTGAATCTCCGGCTGAAAACAGGCGCGCAGTTCTTCTTCCGTCAAACCGCAAAGAGCAGCATATTTCTTTGTCAGTGAGATATCCTTCAGCTGGTTCAGGTCACTGAAAATACTTACCTTATGGAACCTGGATACACCGGTAATAAAAACGAAGCGGATATACTCGTCAAAACTCTTCAACGTACTGAAAAAGCCTTTGAATACATCTTTGTTGTGCTCCTGCAGTTCTTTATCATCCATCGTATCCAACAGTGGTTTATCGTATTCATCTACAAGGACTATACAGCGCAGTCCTGTATCTCTATGCGCCGAAATCAACAAATTGCGAAATCTCTCGCCAAGGCTTTCATTTCGAATCTGCAGGTTATAGTCCTGCTCCCATCGTCTCAGCTGTTCATCAAGGATTCCTTCCAACGCTTCCTTTTCATGGTAGTTCGCACCGTTAAAGTCAAAATAAAAGATCGGCCAGGTTTTCCATGCGTCCGGATTTCCCTTTTCCAGAGACTCTATTGCCAGCCCCTGGAAAAGTTCCTTTTTCCCTTCCCAATAGGCTTTCATTGTGGATAGTAACAGACTTTTCCCGAATCTCCTGGGTCTGCTCAGAAAATACGGAACATTATCATGCGCCAACTGGTATATGTATTCTGTTTTATCTACATAGAGAAAACCGCCTGTTCTCAGCTTTTCAAAGCCCTGTATTCCGATTGGGAGTTTTCTGCTCATCCTGACTGTCTCCTTTTCATAATTCAGTGCAGTAAAAAACGTCAGATCACTGACCAGAATTATTCTTTCCTATTATAGCATCCCCGGAAAGCCTTTACCAGTTTATTTCTTATCATCCCTGAAAACACATGCAGTCTCCAGCTGGCGTGAGACCGTGATTTGTAACCGCAAAACTCTTGTAATTTTTCAGGTTTGCGGTTACAGTAGAATGGTATACAGCGGTACCGGAATGTACCGTGTTTTATCGGAGAGAGCAATTACGGCGCTCCGGGATAGGAGATCACATGAAGAAAGCGGTAGAAGGGATATTGATCATCGCAATAATTGCTGCTGCAGGTGCTGCGGCCGCATTCGGTCCCGTTCGTCTGCATAAAGCAAGGGAAGAGGCGGATGCATTTGCCGCAGAAACAGGGATCGAAGTAAAATATGAAGACATCACAGATATCAGTTCCAAAGAAGCTTTTCTGACAGAGATCTGGCAGATCGCCCAGTGGGAAGAAAACACCCGTACAGAGATCAACGATGCCTTTGGATATACGGACAAGGAATATGTTCCCAGAGAGATCGGGGTAAAAACCGGGTACGAGAACGAAGAAGAACTGTATGTCTTTGCCATAAAGGAAAAGTGGGTGGAATTTCGAGGAGATCTGGATAAAAGTGTAAGGAATGCCATCGAGGAACTGTTTGAAAAATCCGACAGCACGTATGATCTGAACAAACGATCCGTGGAGCTCTGTTACGAGAAAAATACCTTCGGAAAAATCAATGAAGTGATGCGGTCTGTGGAAGACGGCGCCGGGATGGAAGCCTATGATCTTGCACGGAAGGGGCTTAAAGAGGACTGGAGCGCGCTGCCGATGGATATAGCCTATGGACTTCGGCCAAAGCTGATCCTGGCGGGCTGCGAAGCAGCTCTGCTAAGTGCCATAAAGACCAATGATCTGTATGATGTCAGGAGTGCGGTCTCCAGCGCTGAAGAATTCTCGAGCCGTTATCATGTGACAATAGACGGTCTCCAAAAAGCACGGAAAAAGGAGGAGACCCTGGAATATGCCAACAAGCCCGAGATCCCGTCAGTTGGTATGAGTGTATCGAAAGCGAGGTCGACAAAGCTGGGACCCCCTACAAGGACGACCACCGATAAAGGAAGCTGGAGCCATAAAGAGCATACGTATGGAGACATGTACTGGGATAAGGACGGGAAACAGATTTTCAAAGTACATTACTTCGACGGAGAAATCACGGATGTTTACGATACC
>JAFOJB010000099.1 GCA_017420455.1 Blautia sp. | reverse complement strand
TGCAGTCAGCAGCGCTTTGAAACCTCTGGACGAACTGTTCCGCTTTCCGCCGAGGATTTTCCCGCAGCATCCTACGCTTGATAATTTTTCGGATCTGTTTGTCACCATGGGGAAATCCTGGGTGACCTTTACAAGATATCTGTTCAATACGGTGTTCATCACTGTTGTGGGAACACTGGGACACCTGATCATCGCCTCCATGGCGGCCTTCGTGCTGGCGAAGTATGAGTTTCCCGGAGGGAAGACCTTCTTCAAGGTGGTGACCGTAGCCATCATGTTCACAGGCTATGTCACCCAGATCCCCAACTACCTGATCCTGAACAGGCTTGGCTGGATCGATACCTACTGGGCCATCATCATTCCCGCCTTTGCCTCCCCCATGGGACTGTTTCTGATGAAGCAGTTCATGGAGGGGCTTCCCACCTCTCTGATCGAGGCGGCGAAGATCGACGGAGCCAATGAATGGCAGGTGTTCACCCGTATTGTCATGCCGAATGTAAAACCCGCCTGGATGACGCTGATCATCTTTTCCGTGCAGGGACTGTGGAATAACAGGGCTTCCCTCTATATCTATTCCGAGGAGAGGAAGACACTGGTCTACGCACTGCAGCAGATCCAGAGCGGCGGGGTTGCCAGAACCGGGCAGGGCGCCGCGGTACTGGTCGTTGTCATGATCGTGCCGATTCTGATCTTTATACTGGCAGAGAGCCAGATCCTGGAGACGATGGCAAGCTCCGGATTAAAGGACTGAGAATATGAGAAGATGGAAGAAGTATATATTGGGATGCATGACCGCAGCGCTGGTCCTGGCCCGGCCTGCCATCGCTTCAGAGGATACCTCCTACACCTACAACTATGATTTCTGGGGAGATGTTCAGGACAGCCCGGATCTGTATTCGGTAAGCAAGGTCTTTACCTCCACCGACCTGGGACTGGAAAAAAAGATGGTAAATCCCGGCGGTATATATGTGAGAGGGAATACCCTGTATATCTGCGACAGCGGGAACAACCGGATCATCGAGATCCTGCGGCATTCCGCGGAAAACCTGGAGGTCGTGCGGATCATCGAGGGATTTACAGGCGATACGGAGAATACCGCCTTCCGGAATCCTACGGATATCGCGGTTTCCGAGGAGGGCGAATTCTTCATCGCGGACCAGGGCAACGCCAGGATCCTGAAGCTGGACAAGGATCTTCATTATCTGATGGAATATGTGAAGCCCATCGACAATACCCTGGATCCCGAGACCGCCTTCCAGCCCAACAAGCTGGCGATCGATACCGCGGGACGTGTCTACTGCATCGCGACAGGGATCAACAAAGGTCTGATCAAATATGAGCCGGACGGCACCTTTGCCGGGTTCGTCGGCGCTACCAAGGTCACCTTCGATTTCGTGGACTATATCTGGAAACGGCTGGCGACCCAGGAGCAGAGAGCCAAGATGGAATCCTTTGTCCCCACCGAGTACGATAATATCTACATGGACTACGAGGGCTTCATCTACGCCTGTACCGGCGCCGTGAGCGGTGACGATCTCCGGAACGGGGACGCCAGCGCCGTGCGGAAGCTGAACCTGATGGGAAATGATATCCTGGTCCAGAACGGCGAATGGGGCGTCTACGGAGATCTGTACATGGGTTCCGGAGGCGGTTACGAGGGTCCCTCCTACTTTTCCGATGTGACCGTTATGGAAAACGATATCTATGTGTGCCTGGACAAGAACAGGGGCCGGCTTTTCGGCTATGACGACCAGGGACGCATGGTGTTCGCCTTTGGCGGCAACGGCAACATGGATGGATATTTCCGCCGTCCCGTGGGGCTGGAGCATGTGGGGCACGAGCTGTATGTCCTGGATTCCCTGGACTGCTCCATCACCGCCTTTGTCCCGACGGAATTCGGGGATCTGGTCTATACGGCCATCGAACAGTTTGACAAGGGAAATTATGAGGAGTCCAGCGCCTCCTGGCAGAGGGCCATGGAGCTGAACGGCAACTATGATCTGGCCTATATCGGACTGGGACGTTCTCTCTTGCGGCAGGAAAAATACAAGGAGGCCATGGAGTATTTCGAGCTGAAATATGACCGGGAGAACTATTCCAAGGCCTATAAACAGTACAGGAAACAGTGGGTGGAGGAGCATATTGCCTGGCTCATTGTCGCAGTCCTGGTGCTGTTCCTGGTTCCGACGGTGATCAAAAGGATCCGGTCTGTAAAGCATGAGATCGATACGGACGAATATTTCCAGCTGAACGGGAAACAGTGACGGCCCTGGCAGGCGGGTATCATACAGAAAAACAGGAACGGAGTGTTGCCATGTATACTGCAGAAGGAAACAATGCGAAGACTTCATCCCATCCGCGATTGGCAAAATACTGGGATTCTCTGAAGTTTGCGCTTTACTGTACCACGCATCCCCTGGACGGCTTCTGGGATCTGACGCACGAGAAGAGGGGAACGATGGCCGCAGCCACCACCATCCTGATCCTCACCCTGGCAGTGCGGATCATGAAGCTGAAATATACCAGCTTTGTGGTGCTTGTGGTCTACTGGGAAGATCTGAATATCTTCCTGTATCTTGCCAGTATCCTGTTTCCCCTGAGCCTGTGGGTCGTCGGAAACTGGGGGCTGACTACGCTGTTCGACGGGAAGGGGCGGCTTTCTCAGGTCTATATGGCTACCTGTTATGCCCTGGCGCCTTATCCTCTTGTCCAGATCCCGCTGATGATCCTCAGCAACGGGATCACCACAGAAGAGCTGGCCTTTTACGGCGTCCTGGATGTGATCTCTCTTATCTGGGCCGCGCTGCTGATCGTGTCTGCCATGGGGCAGATCCACGAGTTTTCCCTGGGAAAGAATCTTTTGTTTACGGTGGCCACTCTGTTTTCCATGCTGGTCATGATCTTTCTTCTGATGCTGTTCTTCAGCATGATCTCCCAGGGAGTCGCCTATTTTATCTCTCTTGGAAGAGAGCTGCTGTTCCGCCTCTGATCATGAAGAGGACAGGAGGAAGACACGGTTTCGGCATGCGCGCGTGCGCACTTTGATAAAGGCAGGAATACAAAACCATGAGCAGGAAAAAAACAGAAAAAACCGAACGCCAGAGGGAGCGCCGAAGGAATATTTCGGAAGCCCTGCGGGGGATGATCTTTCCGCTGATCATGCTTGCCCTGACAGTCTCTGCCGTTTTCGTGATCATGAATTACCAGAATGCTCCGGAGGAGGAAGAAGCGGTCATGATCCACGGCTATACAGGAGACGGCTCTCCTGTGGTGCTGGAGAGCGACAAGCTCCTTTTCACCATGGATCCGGAGACCACCCAGTTTACGGTGCAGGTAAAGGATTCCGGCAGGGTCTGGTACTCCAATCCCCGGAACGCAGCCTCCGACCCCGGCGCCCTGACAGAAGAGAAGGCAAAGCTTCAGTCCACCCTTCTGATGTCCTACGCGGTGAATACAGGCCTGGAGGTCAGCTACAATACCCATTCCTACAGCGTGGATAACGGCATCTACGATATTCAGCAGGGAGAGGATTTTGTCCGGGTAGATTATTCTCTGGGAAATGTGGAGAAGGAATATATCATCCCGCCGGTCACCACAAAGGAGAATTTCGACAAATGGACAGACGCCATGGATTCCAAAGGAAGGGACCGGGCGCAGCAGTACTATAAGAAATATGATATCAACAAGCTGGGAAAGAAGGATAACAGAGAAGAGCTTCTTTCGAGCTATCCCATCCTGGAGACCGAGGTCATCTATGTCCTTCGGGATACCACCAAGGAAAACGTGAAAAAGAATCTGCAGGAGTTTTTTGCGGCGGCAGGCTATACCTACGAAGACTATCTGGCGGACAAGGAGCTTTCCACTCTGGAAAAGAGCTCCGACAAGCCGGTATTCAACGTCTCCATGATCTACCGGCTGGAAGGAGACGACCTGGTGGTGGAGGTTCCCTTCTCCTCCATGGAATATAAAAAGGATTACCCGATCTATACCGTTACCCCGCTTCCCTATTTCGGAGCCGGCGGCAAGGAGGACGAAGGGTATCTTCTGGTACCCGAGGGCGGCGGCGCGGCTATCCGCTTCAACAATGGCAAGGTTTCCCAGAGCAGCTATTATACCAACGTCTACGGCTGGGACATGTGCCTGGGAAGAGACGCGGTGGTGCACAACACCAGAGCCTATTACGGCGTCTACG
>JAFOJB010000098.1 GCA_017420455.1 Blautia sp. | reverse complement strand
GAAAAACTTCTACAGCAAGAATGAAGTATATTTTTTGCCGTTCTTTAAATTCGGGATAGCCATATCCTTTTTTTACTGGATCACCCGGAACCTCGGCTTCATGACCCAGATCACCAGCATTTATGTCCTGCTGGTACTGGCTCTGATCTGCTGCATACTGCCCTCCTCGATGATGGTACTCATCGGCTTTCTGCTGATCCTGGGCCATGCCTACGCCATCTGCCTGGAAGCGGCAGCTTTCTCGTTGGTACTGATGCTGTTCCTGGCACTTCTGTTCCTGCGTTTCTGCAGAGGACAAAGCGCTGTGCTGGTCTGTACGCCTCTGGCTTTCACCCTGGACATCCCCGCGCTTCTGCCCATCGGCAGCGCCCTTCTGGGGAACGCCCTCACTGTGTTCCCGGCAGCCACGGGAGTTATCATCTACTACTATGTAAGAAGCCTGTCCGCTTCGGCCGAAACGCTTCGTGGAGCGGGACTGGAAATTCTGGACAAGGTGAGGCTTCTGGCAGACAATCTTGTACAGAACTGGGCCATGTGGCTGACGATCGTGGCATTTGTTGTGACCATCCTTCTGGTAAACCTCATCCGGACCAGGTCCTTTGACCACGCCTGGAAGGTGGCGATCTTTTCGGGAGGAGTCAGCTACATCCTGGTAATGCTCGGCGGCTCCTATCTGCTGGAAAATGTGACCGTCTCCATGGAACCCCTTCTGATCCAGGCGGGAATCTCTGTACTGATCGGGCTCATTATGGAATTCCTGTTCTTCGGCGGAGACTACAGCAGGACCGAACGGCTGGAATACGAGGACGATGAGTATTACTATTATGTAAAGGCCGTACCGAAAGCAGCCGTGCCTGCCTCTGAACGGAATATCAAGCGGATCACCTCCATACAGAAGGACGATTACAGATATCAGGAACAGGTTTCCGCCCGGGAAAAAAGATCCTCCAGAAAAAAGAGAGAAGAAGAGAACTTCATTATCACGGTAGAGCCTGAAGAAGATAACAGCTCTCATGTAGATTTCGAAAAAAAGCTGGAAGAATCCTTAAAAGACCTGTGAGGAAAAAAGCAGCAGAACGGCTGCCGGAATGCTTTCAGGAGCCGGCCGGAAACGAATTGGAGAAAGGTGGATCCTTAGAGAAGGAGTATAAATATGCAAGAGTTCTGGGCACAATTGTCAGGTGTTCTGTCAAGAGTTGCCCTGCCTACAATGCGGGTGACTGATGTGGCGGAAATCTTCCTGATTTCCTATTTTCTGTATCAGTTTATGGTCTGGATCCGGAATACCAGGGCGTATTCCCTCCTGAAGGGCATCCTGGTGATTCTGTCCTTTATTTTCATTGTGTATATCCTGAGGATGAATACGATCCTTTGGATAGTCCGAAACCTGGCAAATGTACTGATCATCAGTATCATTATCATCTTCCAGCCGGAGCTGCGGAGGGTACTGGAGCAGCTGGGACAGAAAAAGATCATAGGGGCGATCATCCCCTTCGATAATGGCCGGGAGGTAAGGGAGCGGTTTACGGACAAAACCGTGAACGAACTGGTAAGAGCCTGCTGTGAGATGGCAGAGGTAAAAACAGGAGCTCTGATCGTGATCGAGAAAGAAATCCGGCTGACGGAATATGAAAAGACAGGGATCAACATCGACGCTGTCCTTTCCAGCCAGCTTCTGATCAATATATTCGAACATAATACGCCGCTGCATGACGGAGCGGTCATTGTCCGGGGAAACAGAGTCGTAGCGGCAACCTGTTATCTTCCGCTTTCCGATAATATGGAACTGAATAAACAGCTCGGTACACGCCACAGAGCAGGCGTGGGGATCAGTGAAGTCACCGATTCCTTCACGATCATCGTCTCTGAAGAGACAGGGAAAATCTCCATCGCCCAGGGCGGAAAGCTGTTCAGCAATGTTGACAGCAGGACCCTGAAGACGGAACTGGAGAAGGCGCAGAACAAGACCGTGGTCGATACCAGGCTGAGACAGCTCCTGAAAGGAAGAATCAGGCATGAAAAAAAGAATTACTGAAAATCTTGCGCTGAAGATCATCTCCCTGATGCTGGGCGTGCTGGTCTGGCTGATCGTGGCGAATATCAACGACCCGATCATCAGCCGCGGCTTCACCATCCAGAACGTGGAGCTGATCAACGAAGCATATATCGATAATACAGGGAAGGTGTGTCTGAGGGATGGGGACAGGACGCCTGTCAGAGTCACTCTGACAGGAAACAGCAGTGTACTTTCAAGGCTTTCTGCCGATGACATCCGCGTGGTAGCGGATCTGCAGCAGGCCGTCAGTCTGGACACAGATCCTGTCATGATTCCTCTGAGCGCTTCCTGCAGCAGGATTCCCTCTTCCAACATTTCGGTCTCGCCGCAGAACTTCAGCGTTACGCTGGAGGACAAGGTGACCAACGAATTCCTGGTGACGGTTACATCCGGGGATTCCAAACCTGGCAAGGGGTATGAGATCGGGTCTCAGACAGCCTATCCGGAGAAGGTACAGGTTACGGGACCGAAGTCTCTGATGAAAAAGCTGGACAAGGTGATCGCCGCGGTAAATGTCGGCGGGATCACGGAGGATAAGACAGAAACCGCCAGCCTGAGAGTCGTGGACAAAAACGCAGACACCCTCTCCGAAACCGCAATGAGCAACCTGCGGATCGGGAATGAAGGAAAGGTCACTGTCACAACCAGACTCTGGAGAATCCGTACGGATGTGGGGCTGAACGCGGAGTATTCCGGAAACCCGGCAGAAGGCTTCTGTGTGAACAAGATCACTACTGTACCGGAAACGATCAGTGTAGCCGGAACCACAGATGCCCTGGAAAACCTGAGACTGGATGGAAATGTCCTCTGGATTCCCGAAGAGAGCATCGATATCGAGGGACAGAAGCAGGATGTGGAGGTGAAGGTGAATATTTCCCAGTATCTTCCTGCCGGGCTGAAGCTGACGACCGGGAGCAGCGACGAGGTTATCGTCACCGTACGGATTCTTCCTGACGGAAGCGATATCTATACGATCTCCACAAGCTCTGTACGTGTGGACAACAAAGCAGAGGAATTCCAGGCGGCGTTCGGCGTGGACAAGATCGAGCTTCGGATCCGCGCGGAGGATGGCGACCTGTCAGATTTCCATATCGAGGACTGCATCGCCTCCATAGATCTGGAGGATAAGGAGGAGGGAACATTCGAGGTTCCCGTAAACATCAGTCTGCCGGAGGGATATGCGCTGATCGGCAAGCCTTTTACAGAGATCACCATATCCAGAGTCTCAACCATAGAAGAAGGTGATTGATCATGGTAAGCCGTAAAGTAACCATCGTAAATCCGACAGGCCTGCATCTGCGGCCGGCGGGAAATCTTTGTAAGGAAGTAATGAAATACGAATCTCTGATCACCTTTTATTTTGAAGGCAGCAGCGCGAATGCAAAAAGTGTCCTGAGTATCCTTGGCGCCTGTGTAAAGTGCGGGGATGAAATCGAGATCTTCTGTGAGGGCAAGGATGAGGAGATGGCTCTTGAGGGGCTTATCAGAGCAATTCAGGAGGGTCTGGGCGAGTAACGAAAGAGGAGAGACTATGATGAAAAAATTAGCTTGTTTGGTTTTGTGTACTGCGATGGCCATGGGAAGTATTCCGGCCTCCGCAGAAGAGCTGCTGAGCTCCGGAGATGAACTCTTCTTCGCGGGTGAGACGTACGCAGATGGCGGAAGCGTGGGTGAGGAAGTCAGCGCTGGCCTTACCGGTGATGCGGCTGCCGGGGATCTGGCAGGCTTACAGGGAACAGAAGAGCCCTGGGATATGACAGATACGGAGACGGAGGATATTTCCGGCGCCACAGAAGAAGAACTGTTTGAGGAGCAGCTGCAGGATGAGTCAGCCCTGGAAGATGACAGCGCCCTGGTACGGGATATCTACGAGGAAGAGCTTTCCGGGGAGCTTTCCGGAGAACTGCTGGGGGATGGAGAATCTGCGGAGCTGCTGACCGCGGGGGAGGCAGATGTGCTGACCTCGGAGGCAGAGGAAGAGGAAATGGATATCGCCGAGGCTGCTCTTTCCGTAAATGCCGGAAAGGATGCCTGGGTCGCCGCAGACGGCGGATTTAAGCTGAAGAAAACTTCCTCGCAGTATTATACCGCGGCAGATGGAATCCTCAGGGTCACCACCAGCATTAACGGGACGGGTCATACCGGCTATTATATGTTCGACGAGAACGGGATGATGATCACGGGCGTGTATTATGTGGCAGCCGGGACGCCGGGGTACCCCTACAAATCCGGCGCGTATTTCTATTTTACGCCGGTGTCGAAGGTCGTCTATTATGAAGGCGGTTCCGGTACGAAAACGCCGCTGAATTCCACCCTGGGTCAGAGCTATCGGGGAACATGGCTGTTTTCGGGCGGCAGGTTCAGCCATTTTAAGGCAGACGGCCGCAGGGAATCCATCAAGAACGTCCGTTCCTCGGATGCCTTTTTCCAGCAGAACGGGTATTTTAAGATCAATGGCAGCTATTACGCCATTCAGACGGACGGAACTCCGTATACCGGTTTTGTCAAGATCAAGGGCTATATGTATTATCTTGATCCAAAAACCAGTGTGCCCGGAAGAATGACGCTGGGAACCTGGAAAAATTTCAACAGTGAAAAGGGAGAAAAGTGGCTCTTCTTCCAGCCGGACAGTGCAGGAAGCGCGCGCGGAAGGCTTGTAAAGCATAGCGGCTGCTATATTACGAAAATCCGTCACAGAGGAACCGGGGTCTATCTCCTGGACCATAACGGATATGTACAGAAAAACAAACTGAAAAAATGCGAGGACGGAAATACCTATGGTTCCAACTGGAACGGGGAGATCTACAGCAATGTCCTTCAGAAGATAGGAAACTATTTCTATTATTTCACTCCCTCCGGGGCTCTGAGCAGTTACAAAAACTGCTGGAGGAAGGTTCCCTGCGCCAATGACAACTACTATTATTTCGGAAATGTTGCCGGCAGGGTTTCCAAAAAGACCGGATGGCAGAAGGTGCGGGATGAGAACAACCAGTTCCTTGGCTGGTTCTATTTCCGCAGCAGCGGCCGCCAGTATAAAAATGAATGGATGGGAGACTACCATTTCGATTCCATCGGCCGCGCGGAATCCGGGCTGACCATGATGTATGGCAGGGCATATTTCTTCCGGGTATCTACAGAGAATACCAGAAGGGGCGAGCTGATCCGGGATGAATTTTTTTTCTATAACGGGAAATGGTATTATGCCGAGGAAAACGGGAGGCTGTTCAAAGAAGGCCTGAAATATATCAATGGACGGTACTATGCGTTTTCGGACTACGCCGGGTCGGAGAGCGGATTTGCCTGGAACGGAAGCCAGTATGTGTTTGTAGCTCCGGACGGCCGCATCCACTACAGATATTACATTGTCGATGACGAAAATAACCTGGTGAAATTCATCGATCCGGTAAACGGAGGCTTCTATACCAACTGCAGCGTGGTAATCGACGGGCTGCGCTATTACTTTGACTCGGAAGGCTACCGGATCAATGACCTGACAGATATCTATACCGGTCCCTACTATGTTACTGTGGACCGTGTAAACTGTGTCATGACCATCTATAACAGGGACAGGACCGTTCCGGTGAAGAGCATCCGGATCTCTCCGGGAGCCGACGGAACAGAGACCCCGCTGGGGACCTACTGGCTGGAGTCCTGTGACAGGTGGCAGCTGCTGATGGGGCCCTCCTGGGGGCAGTTTGGAGTGAATGTGGTTGGCGCCGGACTTGGCGGAATATACATTCATTCCGTGCCGGGCAGCAGCCCTGACTATTATTCGGTTCCGGAGGTCGCCTACAATATCCTGGGCTATCCGGCTTCCCACGGCTGCATCCGCTGCTGCGTGGCAGACGTGAAATGGGTCTATTATAACTGCGATGGCGCGCCGATCACGATCTTTGACGGAAACTACAGTTCTGAAGAAGCGATGAAGGGTCCGCTGGGAAGAAGACCTCTGGTACCTATGACAGGAAGCTATGACCCCACAGATCCAGCGGTTGTCGGCTGACCTGAAGGTGGATTCCATGGACCCGGCGGCTGCCGGCTGGCCTGAAGGTGGATTCCATGGACCCGGCGGCTGCCGGCTGACCTGAAGGTGGATTCCATGGGACCCGGCGGCTGCCGGCTGACTGATCTGATAATGGATACCATGGACCCGGTGGCAGGCGGTTCTGAGAGAAGACATGCCGGATGGGGATGACAGGGACAGAACACGGCGGATTGCGAAACGACCGTGTTTCTCAAAAAACAAAGGGCTGCCGCGCCTGGTTCAGCGCTCTGCCGGAATATACAGGATTCCGGTCTGCTGTGCCAGGTGCGGCAGTGTTTTTCTGAAAGGAGACGGAACAGTGAGAAGGATTGGAGCAATTGCAGCAGGAGCAGCATTGAGCATCGTCCTGGCTTTGGGAGTCCGGGCAGGCGGAGGCAGTGAATATGACAGAAGTTCTTTTTACGCGCAGGATGCACTGTGGGACGCATCCTCGCTTCAAAGAGCAGGAGCAGACTCTGCTTCCGGCAGCAATGCTGCGAAATACGCCTGGAAAAAGATCAACGGAGTCATCTATAACGGAAGCGGCGTAAAGATTCCCGGCGCAGTCGCGAGAGGAATCGATGTATCCGCCTGGCAGGGAGAGATCAACTGGGAAAAGGTGAAAAGCTCAGATGTGGATTTCGCCATGATCCGGATCGGCCACGGACTCCGGTACAGGGATACCTATTTTGAGGAAAACATGGAGGGCGCTGCCCTTGCAGGGATTCCTGCCGGTTGCTATGTCTATTCGGCGGCCGCCAACGAGGCGGAGGCGATCCTGGAAGCACAGATGGCCATCGAGAGAATGGAGGGGCTGCGGGTTTCCTACCCGG
>JAFOJB010000097.1 GCA_017420455.1 Blautia sp. | reverse complement strand
TATGCAGATCTGTATCAGGCAATCAAAGACCTTCAGTAAGGGATCCGTTGTTTTCACGAATTTCCATAACTGGATAGTATGTTTTCATACGTTCCGATGAACCGGATGCAGGGCGAGTATTCCTCTCCCTGCATCTTTTGAAAGGAGGATACTTCTTATGCTTCAGAAACTGAAGGTCTTTTATGACTGGATGTACAAGATCGTCATGGTTATCTGCAAGCTGCTTCTGATCGCGGATATCCTTGTGGTCAGCCTTACCGTTGCGGGACGTTATCTGCCCTTTATCCCCTCCCTGTCCTGGACAGAGGAGATCACTCTTACGCTGATGTCCTACATGGCGGTACTTTCCGCAGCTCTTGCCATCAGGCGCGGCGCGCATATCCGCATGACCAGCTTTGACCGCTATCTGCCGAAGATAGTGATCAACGTTCTGGATGTAGCAGCCGATATCGGCGTGCTGATCCTTGCGTTCATCATGATCAAATATGGTTTCCAGTACGCCAACGGCATCGGAGCCAAAGGCTTCTATCCGAGTCTGCCCTGGCTCAGCAAGAGATACATGTATCTGCCGATTCCGATCGCAGGTATCGCCATGGTGGTTTTTGAACTTGAGTCACTGGTAAATAATATTTTCAAGCTCCTTGGCAAAGAACAGCTCATTCACAGAGAGGGAAGCCTCGAGGAGCAGGTAGTGAAGGGAGAGAATGATCAATGAGTCCGGAAAATCTTGCAATTTTCGCCCTTCTGGGTGGTTTTTTGATCCTGGTTCTTTTACGTTTTCCCATTGCATATGCGGTTGCGATCGCGTCCGTAATCTGCATGACGATCAAGGGGCAGAATCTTCAGGCGATCGGCAAGCTTATGGTCGGCGGCATCAGTTCTTTCTCACTGATGGCAGTTCCGTTCTTTATTACCATGGGCTGTCTCATGGGAAGCGGAGGTATCTCGGAGAAACTGATCGATCTGGCCAATTCGCTGGTCGGCTGGATGACCGGCGGAATGGCCATGGTGAACATTGTGGCATCCTATTTCTTCGGCGGTATCTCCGGTTCAGCTGCTGCCGATACCGCTTCTCTGGGATCCATTCTGATCCCCATGATGGAAGACCAGGGCTATGACAGGGATTTCTCCACCGCGGTAACCATCACCTCCTCCTGTGAGGGACTTCTGGTTCCGCCCAGCCATAACATGGTTATTTACGCCACGACAGCCGGCAGTCTTTCCGTCGGAAGCCTTTTCCTTGCCGGATATGTTCCCGGCGCGCTTCTGGCCGGCTCCCTGATGATCGGCTCCTACATCATTTCCAAAAAGCGGAAATATCCGAAGGGCGAAAAGTTCCATCTGGGTAAGTTTCTGAAACAGCTCAGCGTATCCATCTGGGCGCTCGCGGCCATCATCATCGTTGTGGTCGGCGTTATCGGCGGTGTATTTACCGCAACCGAATCCGCAGCTATCGCCGTAATCTACAGTCTGATCGTCAGTGTATTCATCTACAAAGGCCTTAACTGGAAGGGCGTATGGAGGGTTCTTGGAGACTGTGTGGATACTCTCTCCATCGTGCTGATCCTCATCGCGACCTCCGCCGTTTTCGGCAACTGTCTGACTCTGCTGCATGTGCCGGATATGGCAGCCAAGGCGATTACCGGCTTCAGCTCCAATCCCATCGTGATCGCCCTTCTTCTGAACCTCATCCTTCTGGTTCTGGGCTGCATCATGGATATGGCGCCGATCATCCTGATCGCTACACCGATCCTTCTTCCGATCGCCGTTTCGATCGGCATTGACCCGATCCAGTTCGGTATCATGGTTATTCTGAACTGCGGTATCGGACTTCTGACACCTCCTGTCGGAAGCGTTCTGTTCATCGGCTCCGCCGTTGCGAAGCTCCCCATGGAGAAGGTGGTAAAGGCTACCCTTCCCTTCTATCTGTGCATGATCATTTCGCTGCTGCTGATCACCTTTATTCCCGGCATCAGCCTCTGGCTGCCGCACCTTATCATGAAATAAAAAGGGCAGACATAGAATATTTGTACAGACCCCGGAAATCAGGGTAAGCGTTCTTTCGTAATTGAGAAAGCAGGACATCAAGAGCAGGCATATTGTTTTTTCTACAATATGCCGTTCTGCTTTTATAGTAAGGAATTACGGCAAAAATCCGTTCCAGGATTACAGCCGTAACAGACAGTGCGTACAGAAAGCGAATACAGGCAGAAAGGAACTTCATGAGACTGACTTTTGACGAAATTAAAAACGAGATCCAGCGTGCTTTTATGAAATATGGCCTTTCCGAAGAAAAGGCTGAGATCTGTGCCCGGATCCATACAGAGTCCACATATGACGGTATCTATTCCCATGGCGTAAACCGGGTAGCGCGTTTTGTCAGCTACATCCAGAAAGGATGGGTAGACGTGAACGCCGATCCTGTACTGGAACGGGACATGGGAGCGATCCGCATCTATAACGGAAATCTCGGGCCGGGCGTCCTGAACGCGCTGTACGGAGCAGACCGGGCTATGGAACTGGCAGATCAGTACGGCATTGGCATGGTCGGCCTGAAGAATACCACCCACTGGATGCGCGGCGGTACCTATGGCCTTCGTGTCGCGCAAAAAGGGTATGTCGGCATTATGTGGACCAATACCGAAGCATGCATGCCTCCCTGGGGCGCAAAGGAATGCCGGCTTGGGAATAATCCCTTCGTCATGGCCTGTCCTGGTCCGGACGGCGGTCCAGCAGTTCTGATGGATATGGCAATGTCCCAGTACGCCTACGGCAAACTGCAGGTTACAAGGCTGGCAGGCAAAAAGCTCCCCTTCCCCGGAGGCTACGACAAGGATGGAAATCTTACGGATGATCCCGGCGCTATCGAGGATTCCATGAGAATTCTTCCGATCGGTTACTGGAAAGGGTCGGCTTTCGCTTTCATGCTGGACATTCTCGGATCGGTCCTGACGGACGGTGTCGGCGCGGCGGATCTGGATGCCCAGACAAAGGGCAGCTGCGGAGGCTGCTCCCAGGTCATGATCGTCATCGACCCGAAAAAGACCACGACCGCCGAAAATATGGCCGACACGGTGAAGCGCGCCATAGAGTACCTGAAAAGCGCAGAGCCTGCCGAGCATTCAGGCGGTGTCAGGGCTCCGGGCGAAGGGATCCTGCAGTTCCACAAAGACCATGATGAGAACGGAATTTATGTGGATGATTCCGTATGGGCAGAAATCCAGGCATTGTAAGCACCACAAAAGATTGATCAATATGTAAGGAGGAAACTATTATGCAGATTGTTTATGATTTTGGAAATGGCATGCGGATGGTGGATCTTTCCAAGCTGGTAGATCCTGCTACGGAAACCAGGCGCTGTTCCCTGAACCGCTTTAACACCGGCGGCCCGATTCCGGATTTCCACACAAACTTTGATATCATGAGCCATCTCGGGACCCATGCAGAATGCCCGTACCATCACGATGAAAACTGGCCGGATGTCACAGCAGTTCCTCTTACCACCTTTGTCGGACGCGGCGTGTATGTCGATTTCAAGGAGAGCTGCGCGCCGAACAGCCATATTACCGCAGCGGATCTCGACAGGGAAGCCGGCAAAGTGCGGGAGGGCGATATCGTCATCATCGATTCCTCCTATAAGCTGAACCCCTTTACTCCGGATACGAATACAGAAAAGGATAAGAGACTTTTCGTAAACGGCGAAACGGCAGAATGGTTCAAGGCAAAGAAAGTAAAGGCCGTAGGGTTCGGCGACGGCGTTTCCATCGAGAACTGCAACGAGGATGTAAAGCCCTTCCACGATATTCTTCTGGCAGAAAACATTGTGTTCATCGAGGTGCTGAAGAATCTGGAATATCTCGAGAAAGATGTCTTCTTTATTTCCTTCTCGCCGCTTCCCATCAAAGGCCTGGATTCCAGCCCGGTACACGCCTATGCGATCGAGGGTATCGCAGAGTTTTCATAATTTCGTTTTCAGACAAAAACCTTCTCATATACCGCGGGAAGAAAGCTGATACTTTCCTTTCAGTTGTTCCAGCGCGTATAAGGATCGCGTCGGGGACCTGCTCCGGCGCGTTCCCGGTCTGATATTCAGAATATTCAGAAAGGAAGCGGGTCAGATATGAAAATAGCAGTGATCGGCGCAGGTGCCATGGGCTCTATTTACGGCGGGCATCTGTCGCTGCAGAACGAAGTGTATCTGGTGGATACAAACCAGGATGTTGTACGTAATGTCAACGAAAACGGAATCAAACTGGAGGAAAACGGCGAGGACCATATCTATCATCCGAAGGCAGTGACGGATACCGCAGGCCTCCCGGAGATGGATCTTGTAATCCTTTTCGTAAAAGCACTGTTCTCCCGTGCGGCGCTCGCCGGAAACCGTTCGCTGATCGGAAAGAATACCTATGTGCTTACGCTGCAGAATGGGTCCGGACACGAGGACATCCTGAAGGAATTTGTTCCGATGGAAAGGATCATCATCGGAACCACAGAGGACCAGGGTACCGTGCTTGGCATGGGACATATCCGGCACGGGGGAAGCGGAGGGACAAACCTCGGCATGCTCTGTCCGGATACAGAGGGGATGCTTCCCCGTCTGAAGGAAACGCTGGATCTGTGCGGTTTCCGTGGAAAGATCCATGAAAACATCCAGCAGCTGATCTGGAACAAGCTGTTCGTCAATGTCGCTCTCAGCGCAGTTACCGCTGTACTCAACGTGAAAATGGGCTATATCGCGGAGAATCCCAATGCACTGGCCATGTCGCAGCAGCTTCTTCACGAAGCCGTCACCGTTGCCCATGCGATGGGTCTGGAAGCAGATGAAGAACATCTGCGGCAGGAAATTATCGACACGTCCCGCCGGGTACCGGAGGGAGTAACGTCTATCTGCGCAGATCTTTCCCAGGGGCGGAAAACAGAGGTAGATACCATCAGCGGTTCTGTTGTACGCGCCGCCGCAAAAGTAGGAATCCCGGTTCCGGCCCATGAGTTCCTCGTTAATACGATACATGCGATGGAAAACCGTCAGAAAGGAAATACCTGAATGATATACGGTAATGTGAATAATGAGTTTTTTGAGCAGCAGGCGGCAGTTCTTCCAAAGCCTCTCTGTGAAGCGCTTCACTACCTGAAAGAGAAAGATCTTGTCAACTGTGAAGCCGGCAACACCAACATTGAAATCGGCGGTGTTCCCATGATCCTCCAGATCATGGATCTTAAGACAAGTCCAAGAGAAGAGCACGATCCCGAGATTCACCGGAAGTATATCGACCTGCAGCTTTTTGTCTCCGGAGGTCCGGAGGTGGCAGGTTTCTTCATTGACCAGGGAGAGGAAACCGTACGGGAAGACCTCCTTGGTACACCGAGGGATATTCTTTTTTACGAGAACCGTCCGGAAACTGCCAAAAAAGAAGGCTGTGTCGTCATGGAGCCAGGCGCGTACGCCATCTATTTCCCGTGGGATGTCCATATCCCAGGGCAGTGCAGCGCAGACGGTCCGAAGGACTACCGGAAGATCGTTCTGAAAGTACCCGTAGACGCCTGCGTATAGTCAGAAACCTCGCGGCAGCCGCCAGACAGACACGTGCGCCGGCCTACAGCGCTGCGTGCCAGTGACACGCGTTCAGCGCATGACCGGGCCGGGAGGCGAGACCAGCGCGGCATCTGTTTTCAGCGCTTCACTTCCTGTTCTTCCTGTATACCGTCAAAAGGCAGCTTTCCCACTGCCTGAATGTTAAAAAGACAAGGAGTGAATGAAATGAAAATTACAAGTGTGGACGTTATTGAATGTCAGCCGAATGTGATGGGCAAGGTGATCTGTGTCCGTATCAATACAGATGATAAAGAAATCTATGGTTATGGAGAGGTTGGCGTTTCCTATGGTAAAGCCCACAACGCAGGCGTGGGGATCGCCAGGGATTTTGCAGAGATCATTGTCGGCATGGATCCTCTGAAGCCGGAAAAAATCTGGGAGATGCTCTTCCGCTCCACCTTCTGGGGTATGGGCGGCGGTACCATTATCAACGCCGGAATGAGCGCCATCGACACCGCTCTCTGGGACATCATCGGCAAAGCCTACAAGATGCCGGTTTATCAGCTCCTCGGCGGGAAAACGAACGAGAAGATCCGCGCCTATGCAAGCCAGATCCAGTTCGGCTGGGGACCGGAGCATCTTTTCCTGACAGATCCCGAGGATTACGGCAAAGC
>JAFOJB010000096.1 GCA_017420455.1 Blautia sp. | reverse complement strand
TGTGGATAAGACCACATTTATCAAAGAATGGTGGGAAAATGAAGACGCCGTGACACTCATCACCCGTCCGCGTCGTTTCGGCAAGACACTGAACATGAGTATGCTGGAATGCTTCTTTTCCGGCAAATACGCAGACAGAGCAGATCTGTTTGAGGGTCTGGATATCTGGAAAGAAGAAAAATACAGACTTCTTCAGGGTACCTGGCCTGTCATTTTTTTATCCTTTGCGGGGATAAAACATTCCGATTTTGCAAATACAAAAGAAACTCTGAACCGTCTGATCGCAAATCTGTACAGACAATATGCATCGATGCTGGAGGACGGGAAATTCACAGAGGCGGACCGCAAAGCATACCAGGAAGTAAATGGCAGTATGAGTGATCCTGTGGCTGCCCTGTCTCTGAACCTGTTGTGTGAGTGGCTCTATCGATATTATGGCAAAAAATGCATTCTCCTCCTGGATGAATACGATACCCCTTTGCAGGAAGCTTATGTTCATGGCTTCCGGGAGGAAATGGCCGCCTACCTCCGTGCTTTGTTCAATAATACCTTCAAGACAAATTCATATCTTGAAAGAGGTATTATGACCGGCATAACCAGAGTCAGTAAGGAGTCCATATTTTCAGATCTGAATAATCTGAAGGTAATCACCACAACTTCCGAACAATATGCTTCTGCTTTCGGCTTTACAGAGAATGAAGTTTTTGAAGCCATGTATATGCAGGGTATTCCTGCAGATGAGCAGAACAGAGTAAAATTCTGGTACGATGGTTTCACCTTCGGCAAAGTGTCAGATATCTACAATCCCTGGTCCATTACGATGTATCTGGATGAACAGAGATTTGATACCTATTGGGCAAATACCAGCAGCAATGGTCTTGTGGGAAAACTGGTCCGGGAGGGGGACCGGAAGATCAAGATGGATTTTGAAATGCTGTTGGAGGGAGGCTTTATTGAAGCAAGAATTGACGAGCAGATCGTATTTGATCAACTGTCAGGAAGTCTGAACGCCATCTGGAGTCTTTTGCTGGCATCCGGGTATCTGAAAGTCATAGATACCGTAAAAAAAGATCAGGACAGCCTGCCTGTTTACCGCCTTGCTCTCACCAATCATGAAGTAAAACTGATGTTTTACCGCATGATCGAAGGATGGTTTGCGGAAACCTCAGAATTCGGCGATTTTGTTTCCGCCATGTTCCGTGGAGATGTGCGCAGCATGAATCATTATATGAACAAGGTAGCGCTGACAACCTTCAGCTGTTTTGACGCCGGTAAAAAGCCCTCAGAAAAAAAAGAACCGGAAAGGTTCTATCATGGCTTCGTGCTGGGACTGCTGGTGGATAAAGCAGACCGGTATATGGTAAAGTCAAACAGGGAATCCGGCCTCGGCCGGTATGATGTCATCATGGAGCCAAAGGATACAGTGGATCCTGCGGTGATCATGGAGTTTAAGGTCTTTGACAAGGAAGACGGTGAAAAATCACTGGAGGATACCGCGCAAAATGCCCTTCGGCAGATAGAGGAAAAGAAATATGATACAGACCTGCTTCTAAGAGGAATCCCGGAAGACAAAATCCTGAAATACGGTTTCGCCTTTGAAGGAGAGACCTGTCTTATCCGAAAGGCATAAAGCAGATACCCCGCGGCAAGCTGCAAGGTATGCAGTCTGCTGCGGGGTATCTGCTTTTTCATCATTCCAGACGGCAGTTTACAGTGTCCATGACCAGCCGTTCGATCCGACAGCTGTGTTTTTTTCTACATATAAACTATCCCGTCATCTCCGAAGCTGATGGGTTTTCGTACCAGCCCCTTTTCGCATTCCTGTATGGAGAGTTTAATCGATTCATCCTTCCCGCCGGAAAGCCTGTCTGCTCTTTTGAAAAACCGGATAGCATCGTCCATATGATGCAGTCTCTGGCAGGCCTCGCCATAAAGGAAGTTCAGGTCTATGT
>JAFOJB010000095.1 GCA_017420455.1 Blautia sp. | reverse complement strand
TCCTGTCCGGAAAGATAAGCGCCGAGCACCATGGAGGTATGGGCACCGTTCAGGATACGGACCTTTCTCTGTTTGTAAGGCTTGTGCTCGTCGCAGATGATGACCGGAAGACCTGCCTCTTCAAACGGAAGCTCTTTCTTCATCCACTGCGGTCCCTCGATAACCCAGAGGCCGAAGAACTCGCCGACATCCAGAAGGTTGTCCTGATATCCCAGCTCCTCGCAGATCTGGGCAGCGTCTGCTCTCGGATATCCGGGAACGATACGGTCTACCAGCGTGGAGCAGAATACGACTTCCTTATCCAGCCATGCCGCGAAGTCCTCTCCCAGGCCCCACTGGTCGGTATACTGTCCGACGCACTTCTTCAGCTCTTTGCCGTTGTTGTCGATAAGCTCGCAGGAGAGAATGATGACGCCCTTTCCTTCCACCTTGCCGAATTTCTGATAGCGGCGGTACAGCCACTGGGTCAGCTTTCCGGGATAAGAAGCTGCAGGAACATCGTCCTTCTGGCAGGAGGGATCGTACTGAATTCCGGCTTCTGTGGTATTGCAGACGATAAAGCGGATATCCTCGCTCTCCGCATAGGCAAGAACCTGGTCGTATTCCTTATAAGGATTCAGGCACTTGCTGACGCAGGAGATCACACGGCGCTCATCCATCTTCTTTCCATTGTCATTTCCACGGAGGATCAGGGTGTAAAGGCCTTCCTGATCGTTGATCATGTCCGCAAGGCCCGGAGCGATCGGCTGGCAGAGGACGACCTTGGAATTGAAGCCGACCTTCTCGTTCATCTTGTCGATCCAGCACTCTACAAAAGCGCGCAGGAAATTTCCCTCGCCGAACTGCAGGACTCTTTCCGGAGCATTTTCCAGAATATATCCCTTGTATCCGATTTCCTTCAAAGTTTCATAGCTTAATTTTTTCATTTTATATAAATTCCTTTCAGTACAGCAGGTTTACGATCCATGTGGTGCAGATCGGCACATAGCTGAGCAGCAGCAGCACCAGCACCAGCATGATATACCACGGTATTGCTTCTTTGATAAAGTCCTTGGTCTTGCACCCTGTGATGCCGCAGGTGACGAACATCAGGGTTCCCATGGGCGGTGAGAAAGCGCCGATGGCATTGTTGAAGATGTAGACCATGGCAAACTGGATCTCATCGATCCCGAAGGATTTGGCGATAGGAGCCAGAAGCGGAACAAGGATGATCATGGAGGCATTTCCTTCGATGAACATACCTACGATGATCAGGAAAATATTGACGATGATCAGGAAAACATACTTGTTGTTGATATTCATGATCATCCAGTTTGTCAGCGCCTGCGGGATCTTCTCCTTGGTCAGGATCCAGGAAAATACGGAAGCCGCGGACACGATCAGCATGATGGAGGCGGTAGAGGTTACAGTCTCCTTCATGGCGATGGCCATATCCCTGAAATGGATATTCCTGTAGATGATACCCAGGACAACCGCGTACAGGATCGCGACAGCTCCTGCCTCTGTAGCGGTGAAGATTCCCAGACGGATACCGCCGATGATGATGATCGGAAGGCAGAGCGGGAGGAGAGCCGGACGAAGAGCGCCCCAGAATTCGGAGCCGCTGATCTTCTCGGTGCGCATCGGCCTGTAGCCCCTCTTTCTGGAGATCATGGCGGCCATGATCATCTCTGCGATGCAGAGGATGGCGCCGACGCTCAGGCCGGACATGAACAGCTTACCGATGGAAACATTCGCGATACATCCGTAGAGGATCATGGCGATTCCCGGCGGGATCAGCGGTGTGATCATGGAGGAAACAGCCGTAACTACCGTTGAAAAAGCTTTGGAAAAGCCTGCCTTCTCCATTTCCGGAACCATCATTTTTGCTTCCATGGCAGCATCTGCCAGGTTGGAGCCGGAAAGACCGCCCATCAGGGTAGAGAGAAGAATGTTCACCTGTGCCAGACCTCCGGTCATACGTCCGGTAAGAACCGAACAGAAATCCATGATCCGGGAGGTAACACCGGTGTAGTTCATGACGATACCGGCGCACACGAAGAAGGGAATTGCCAGCAGGGAAATACTCTCCACACCGGTAATGGCCTGCTGCGCGTAGACGATGGGGTTCGCTTTTGCAAGAATAAAATAGATCGCAGATCCGCCAAGAACGGAAATATATACCGGAACCTTCAGGAAGAGAAGGACCAGCATGACAATGGCGGCAATGGCGCATACTGTTGTACTGCTCATAACGTTGTCTCCTCCTCCTTCCTGCTTCTGTCAAAATATTTCGCGTAGAAATAGCTGATGATCGAGATAAAATAGGATACCGGCGCGATCCCGTACTGGAGCCACATGGGAATATGCAGGATACTGGAGCTTCTTCCGTTTTTCAGGAATACCTGGATAAACCCGATGCTGGCATAGAACAGATAGGCGATGGTGAC
>JAFOJB010000094.1 GCA_017420455.1 Blautia sp. | reverse complement strand
ATCTATCCGAAGGAGATCGAGGAATTTATCTATACTCATCCGAAGGTGAGCGATGTCCAGGTAATCGGCGTGCCGGACAAAGCCATGGGCGAGGAGATCATGGCCTGCATCATCCTGAAGGAAGGGGAAGAAATGACGGTAGAGGAAATGCGCCAGTATGTCCTCGACCATATGGCGAAGCATAAGGTGCCGAAATATATCGAATTTGTGGATGGCTTCCCCATGAATGACGCAGGAAAGATCCAGAAATATAAAATGCGGGAGCAGGCCATCGAAAAGCTGGGGCTCCAGAAGGACGCCAGCATCGAGACGGCATGACGGAATGCAGCAGTGGGACAGCATGCCGGGAGGCCCGGTATCGGGAGGCCCGGGTTCTTCGGTTCACAGACAATGGGACAGAGGCGCAGAAGACAGATGTCAGGACGCGGCATTCTCTGCGGACGGATGGCCGGGACATAGGGCCGGAAAAGAAAAGTGCGGCTGCAGGAACGGCAGGAGAAAGAGAGAAACGCAGGGGGGCAGGCAGTATGATGGAAGAGAAGACAGGAACAGACGGGAGGAAGACGGACAGGCTCCCTCCCATTATAGGGGGAATTCCCTGCGTTTCCGGAAAAGCGGAAAGAAAAGACAGAACACCATCCAGGATCATCGACAGCCATTGTCATATTTACCCGGACAAGGTCGCCCGGAAGGCGGTGAATTCCATCGACAGGTTTTATGAGATCCTCCCGCCGGAGCACTACGACGGGACAGTGGATACGCTGAAAAGAACGGGACTGGAGAACGGGATCACGCATTTTATCATTCATTCCGTCGCCACCACGCCGGAACAGGTTCTCTCCATCAACCGCTTTATCCGGGACACTATGCTGAGTGCTCCGGGAACCTTCACCGGTCTTGGCACACTGCATCCGGAGTCGGAAACGCTGGAGAAGGATTTTCAGGAGCTCTGCGCCATGGGACTGAAGGGGGTAAAGCTTCATCCCGATATCCAGCGTTTTGCGGTGGATGATATACGCGCCATGAAGATCTATGAGATGTGCGAGGAGAAGGCGTTTCCGGTGCTGGTACACACCGGGGATTACCGTTTTGATTATTCCAACCCCGAAAGGACCAGAAAAGTTCTGTCCGCCTTTCCGCGCCTTAAGTTCATCGGAGCCCATCTGGGGGGCTGGAGTGTCTGGGAGGAGGCCATGCGGCTTCTTCCGGATTTTCCCAATATCCATGTAGACACCTGTTCCTCCTTTTACTGGCTGAGTCCCGGGAAAGCGCTGGAGGCGATCCGTGCCTTCGGCTCCGAAAGAGTCATGTTCGGAACGGATTATCCCATGTGGCCGCAGAATTTTGAACTGGATTTTCTAAAAATACTTGACCTTTCCGAAGAAGAGTACGAAAATATATGTTGGAGGACCTGCAGCCGGCTCTTCTCCATTGTGTGAGAAATCGCTGCAGGCGGTGTACCATCACCAGATGTTGTGGTATGATATGGAGCAGAAAGACCGTTCCGCCGAATGCTGTCTTTCTGCAGCTGAATGCTGTCTTTCTGCAGCTGAATGCTGTCTTTCTACAGCTGAATGCTGTCTTTCTACATTGGAATAATTAATTCAGGAGGTAACCAATGAGCGATAAACATACGGAGTTCGTAACGGTGGACGGAAACGAGGCGGCCGCCTATGTGGCCTACGCGTTTACGGAAATCGCTGCGATCTACCCCATCACTCCGTCCTCTCCCATGGCGGGCAAGACGGATGTATGGTCCGCAAAGGGGAAAAAGAACCTGTTCGGCCAGACCGTACAGTTGATCGAGATGCAGTCGGAGGCAGGAGCCGCGGCGGCAGTGCATGGAGCGCTGCAGACCGGAGCCCTGAGCACCAGTTTCACCTCCTCTCAGGGTCTGATGCTGATGCTGCCGGTGCTGCACCGTATAGCAGGAGAGCGGCTCCCGGGAGTACTGCACGTAGCGTCCCGTACCGTCGGAACCCATGCGATGTCCATTTTCGGAGATCATTCCGATGTGATGAACTGCAGACAGACAGGCTTTGCCCTTCTTTCTACGGGAAGCGTACAGGAGGTCATGGATCTGGCCGGAGCAGCCCATCTGTCCGCCATTAAGGGACGGGTTCCGTTCCTGCATTTCTTCGACGGCTTCCGGACATCCCATGAGATCGACAAGGTGGAACAGATCCGTTATGAGGATCTGGAAAAGATGATCGACAGGAAAGCCCTGGAAGAATTCCGCTCGCACGCCCTGAATCCGGAACATCCCATGCTCCGGGCCACAGTGCAGAATCCGGATATCTATTTCCAGGTAAGGGAGGCGAACAATACCGCCTAT
>JAFOJB010000093.1 GCA_017420455.1 Blautia sp. | reverse complement strand
CTTCGGCACACGTAATCGGATATCATTGGTTTTTTCTGATAAATATTTCATTGTCGCGTTTTTTGAGCTTCCGTATATAGCATAGAAACACCTCCTTTTTTTAAATAATATCATGGCTTTTATATGTACGCTATATACTAACTTGGCGGGATAATAAAATAGGGTAAATCAAGCAAGGAGTCGATTGAACCGGCTCCTGGTATTATTGAGGGGCAAAAAAATGGGGCAAACTTATGAAACTATACGGTGCTCTGCGAGATTGTACACACTACGGAAACGGTGGTTTTACGGGTGGTGGGCTGTATGGTGTTGTGGTGAAAAAATCCGGAAGTCCCATCTCCTGCATTTTCTTTTGTCCGGAGGTCTTATGAATACAAAAAGACTTCCGGGCTTTTTTATGCCCAGACCTCAATAACGGGGTTGTAACAACGGGAGGTTATAGATGGTCTGTAATTCTTATGGAAAATCCTGGGTATATTGAGACAGGAACCGGATCACGAAAAGAATATACAGCATAAGTCCCTGCGGTAAATACATAGACAGATGTTTTCCTGGAATCCGGGTTTACGATCCAGTATTCCCGGAGACCGACCTCCTTGTATAAATACAGTTTTGTAAAGTAGTCACGCTCAAGAGAACTGGGAGAAGCAATTTCAATGATCCAGTCGTGAGCCCCATACATTCCTTTATCTGTAAGTCCGGAAGTATCACAGATCACGCAAATGTCAGGCTGAACAATGACAGAATCGTCCCGGAATACACGGACAACGAATGGAGCAGGATACACCTGGCAAGGACCTTTATTGGATCTGATAAAAACATTTATGGTCGTGATGAGCTGTGACAACAGGATTTGATGCATTCTGGAGGGAACAGCCGGCAGGAAGAGATTTTCATCAATAAGCTCAGCACGTGTTCACTCCGGAAGAGCTTCAATATCCTCAGAGGTATATCGTTTTTCTTTTGGAGATACAGTCATAGTGATAATCCCCTTTGTGATTTTTACGATTCTTTTCAATCTTTAGTTATCTTATTCTACTCTCTGAGCAGCGAGACGTCAAAGCGATAAAACTGCAGATTTGCAATGTATCAAATTGCTTGACGATTCCTGCATTCAAGTGATAAATTGAGTAAAAGGCGTGAAGAGGGCAATAGATTCATAATAAATAGTTCAGTTATCATTTACTGAGAACGTTGAATTGTATGTCAGTATTATTTCGAATAAGAGGAAAGAAA
Organism: Blautia sp.; assembly: GCA_017420455.1. Classification (GTDB taxonomy): domain Bacteria; phylum Bacillota; class Clostridia; order Lachnospirales; family Lachnospiraceae; genus Blautia_A. The sequence continues at coordinate 2,024 of JAFOJB010000093.1, read as the reverse complement.
AATGAATAAGTATTATCTACCTTTGGAAAATGTGAAAATCCGGGACAGTTTCTGGTCGCCGATTCAGAACCTGGTGATGGACGTGGTGATTCCTTACCAGGAGAAGATTCTGAATGATGAGATTCCCGGTGTGGAGAAAAGTCATGCCCTGGCGAATTTCCGTATTGCTGCGGGGTTGGAGGAAGGGGAATTCTACGGCATGGTCTTTCAGGACAGCGACGTGGCGAAATGGCTGGAGGGTGTTGCTTACGCCCTGGCGCTGCGGCCTGACAAAGCTCTGATGGAGCGTGCGGATCAGGTCATCGACGTGATCGAGAAAGCCCAGCAGCCGGATGGCTACCTGAATACCTTTTTTACGATCAAGGAACCGCAGCACCGCTGGCAGAATCTGCTGGAATGCCACGAACTGTATTGCGCCGGACATATGATGGAAGCGGCGGCCGCCTATTATGAAGCTACCGGGAAGGACCGGCTTCTCCATGTCATGGAGAGGATGGCAGACCATATTATAGAACGGTTCGGTCCGGAGGAGGGCAAGGTAAAAGGAGTCCCCGGACACGAAGAGGTAGAGATCGGCCTGATGCGCCTGTACCAGGTGACCGGAAAGGAAAAATACTATCTTCAGGCGAAATATTTTATCGATCAGAGAGGCCAGGAGCCCAACTATTTCGTAGAAGAGTGCCGGAAAAGAGACTGGAGACATTTTGGCATGGGTCCGGAGAATCTTTCCTATCTGCAGGCCCATCTTCCGGTCAGGGAACAGGAAACAGCGGAGGGTCACAGCGTACGGGCTGTGTATCTCTATACCGCAATGGCAGCCATCGCCAGAGAAAGCCATGATCAGTCCCTTTATGATGCCTGCCTGAAGCTCTGGGACAATATCACGCAAAAAAGAATGTATATCACCGGCGGGATCGGTTCCACGGTAGACGGGGAAGCCTTTACCATCGATTATGATCTGCCGAATGATTCAATCTACGCGGAAACCTGCGCGTCCATCGGACTGGTGTTTTTTGCCAGGCAGCTTCTGGAATGCCGCCCCACAGGCAAGGTCGCAGATGTGATGGAACGCGCTCTTTACAACGGAATCCTGAGCGGGATGCAGCTGGATGGAAAACGATTTTTCTATGTGAATCCCCTGGAGGTAAACCTGGGAGTGTCCGGGAAATTATACGGATACCGTCACGTTCTTCCCAAACGGCCAGGCTGGTATACCTGCGCCTGCTGCCCGCCGAATGTGGTACGTCTTATCACATCCCTCGGAAAATACGCCTTCACCGAGACGGAGGATGCCATCTATACCCATCTTTATCTTGGGGGGACAGCTTCCTTTTCCAGGGCAGACATTTCTGTTGAAAGCAACTACCCCTGGGAAGGCAAGATACGTTTCCTTGTCCGTGGGAAGGAACAAAAAGAATTCACTCTGGCTGTCCGTGTTCCGGGATGGGCGAAAAATGTCCATCTGACCGTAAACGGGGAGGAGGGGCAGGTATCCGTGATCAGGGATGGGTATTATTACCTCCGACGCCTCTGGACAGAAGAGGATAAGGTGGAGCTTTCCTTTGATCTTCCGGTGCGCCGGATCTACGCCAACACCGCTGTCCGTGCGGATGCAGGATGTACTGCTTTCCAGAGAGGCCCCATTGTCTATTGTTTTGAAGGAACAGATAACGGAAAAGAACTCCAGGCTCTCCGGATCCCTGCGGATGCAGAAATCCGGACAGAGGTCTGTCAGGAGGGAATTCTGAAGGGAATGGTACTGTTAAAGATCCAGGGTTTAAGAATGGAAGGCAGCGATGAGCTCTACTCGGAAGCACCGCCGCAAGCCGTCGAGGAACTTCTCACGGCAGTCCCCTATTTTGCCTGGGGCAACCGCGAAGAAGGACAGATGAGAGTATGGATGAGGGAATAGAAGACAGGCAATCCGGGACAGTTATTTCTGGATCAATCCTTAGGAACTGTACACAAATAACCTTTACAGATGACGCAGGATAAATTCGTTCAGGCAAGGCGGAGGAATGAGT